>NZ_JALIHH010000200.1:0-1136 GCF_022869435.1 Aeromonas sp. LsrichE-8G | reverse complement strand
TTACGATTGATCTCAGAGCGAGTTTCTTCGACAAGGGTAAGGTGTTCAATCAACGTCATAGCGCGTGCCTCCTGCATGGAGACGCGATTAGATCACAGACGATCTGCCTGTTCAAATTTCATTAACAAAGTGCGATCCCGCCCTGCCCCTTGAATGGGGTGACATCAACCACCATGGCATCTGGATTCAAGAGTACCTGCCTGCTCACCTCCGGGCAGGAGAGCACCAGGCTGCGCCTGTGCTGGGTACCAAATTGCCGCAACTGCCTGGGGTAGGTCTTACAGGTGTGACTCAGTGCCTCGGCCCCCATCTTCTTATGTACATTGCATAATCCGACACCATCCAGAAAGGGGCAGGCGCCAGACTCGTCCATACGGATAGTCCCCCAGTGAGCGTCTGAGTTTTTCACCTTCTCAATATGCAGCTTGGCCGTACTTTGAATCAGCTGATCCGGGTGACTGACATAATGACGATAGGTCTTCTTGTCGATGGATATCGTCCATCCATGGCAGCAATTGTCCTCACATTGATCGCCAATACAGTGAAAATCCGTGTAGTACCTTGGGGTTACCAGGGTATGGGCCATGACGGTGTCCTCAAGAAAATAATCCGGATTCACCTACCCCTTTCAAGAACGTAGGTTTTATTAAAAAGCAAAGAGCATGCCTACATTGCAGGTCATCATCACCTAATGGGTATTATGGCAGAGCTAACATCCTTATTGGCTCCCCACTTAGTTACTGGCTATCGTTGGAACTTTCCATTTGTTTCATTTCTACGAGATCACGTGTCTTCGGTGCAGGTATCAAGCTAATAAATCTGGCCAGACTTAGCAGTGTCATGAAGAGACCGACGGTCGCGTGAAAAAGCAGTACAGAGGCAGCCATAGTGCTTTTTGGCAATAAGTCGAAATCACCAAATGATGTCATCGTGATAAAACTGCTATAAATACCACCAAAGACAGTTCCCGTTCCCGGCTGCCATTTGTGACAGGGCCGACGCATGATCATTCTCTGCACAAGTTGATCAAGTCTCGATCAGTTGAACGGCTCCAAGTACGATTTTAATTGTACCTTGCGTTGCCAAGCTGTAAATAGTCGAGATCTTAACCAACTGTTTATTATTATGGCCCAGAA
>NZ_JALIHH010000199.1:0-293 GCF_022869435.1 Aeromonas sp. LsrichE-8G | reverse complement strand
CTGGAGGTGAAGCAACACTGCCCGCAGGCGGAGGTGGTCTACGACCTGTTCCACGTGGTGGCTCGCTATGGCCGAGAGGTGGTGGACCGGGTGCGAGTGGAGCAGGCGAATGCACTGAAAAGCGATAAACCGGCGCGAAAAGTGGTTAAAAGTGCGCGTTGGTTGCTGCTACGTAATCGGGCGAAGTTGAGTGAAAAACAGGATGTGAAGTTGCAGGAGCTGTTGGCGGCGAATCAACCGCTGGCGATGGTGTACGTGCTGAAAGAGGGGTTGAAGGGCATCTGGTATGCGCC
>NZ_JALIHH010000198.1:0-11401 GCF_022869435.1 Aeromonas sp. LsrichE-8G | reverse complement strand
AAAGGGCCGTTGGAGACCACAACGTTGATAGGTGGGGTGTGTAAGCGTAGCGATACGTTGAGCTAACCCATACTAATTACCCGTGAGGCTTAACCATACAACACCCAAGAAGTGTTTCTGGCCTTGTAGCGAATGAGCGAACTACTCAAATTCAGTGGTAATAACAACGCACACTAGCGAAGTCGTTATTCACGTCAGCTTTCTAGATTAAGATTTTGCCTGGCGGCAATAGCGCAGTGGAACCACCTGACCCCATGCCGAACTCAGAAGTGAAACGCTGTAGCGCCGATGGTAGTGTGGCATTCGCCATGCGAGAGTAGGACACTGCCAGGCACCCAATACAAGAAACCCCGCTCACTCGAGCGGGGTTTTTTATTGCCTGAAATTCAGCCTCACTGGAGGGCAAACGGGCACTATGGTGATGTTCGTCGTTCACGTTCACTTGTTGCCCGCACCGGAAAAGTTGCGCCTGCTCTGGTCACATTGAACCCACATGTTGGCTCTCTCCGTTTTCATCATTTTTAGCGTAATAACCCAGTCGGAGCCGTTCTGTCTAAACCCGCCGCCCGCGCTGCGATTGGGGTTGTATCTGAATCATAACTCGGTAGAGTAAGGGGCATTCCGGGTTTTCCCGTGCCATGGTTTCGGTTTCTTTTTCTGGTATGGGACTCTCCGCCTGTTTTCATTCACCTTCACTCAGTGGTACCGATATGGAACAAGTAAACAAGTCAACCTTCAACGATGTGCTGGAATATGTGCGTATGTCCCGTCGTCAGAACAAGCTCAAGCGTGAAATCGCGGACAACGAGAAAAAGATCCGTGACAACCAGAAGCGGGTACTGTTGCTCGACAACCTGAGTGACTATATCAAGCCCGGCATGAGCATTGACGAGGTTCAGGCCATCATCGCCAACATGCGGACCGATTATGAAGAGCGCGTAGATGACCATATCATCAAAAATGCCGAGCTTTCCAAGGAGCGCAAGGAGCTGAGTACCAAGCTGAAGAGTATGAGCACCAGCAAATAATACCGCCCCGTTCTCGTCAACACCGGCCTCTGGCCGGTGTTTCATTTTCATGCCGCAGCTCGGATCTCTTGCCGCATTGCAACAATCGGCTCCCATTTTCACAATCGCCCTGTTAACATCGCTGCAAAGCGGTCAATAGATTTCAAGCCCTTGACTTGAAACGACTAAGCTTGATTGAAAGACAATAAATTGCGCAACCATGGTGGGGCTGATATGGGCGCATCAAAACAGACGGATTCAAATAAAGTGGCATCTCAGGATTCATCCGTACCTAATACGGACGGGCAACAACAGCGTAAACGCCGACCCTGGTGGCGCTGGTTGTTCTGTTTTATCTTTTTGCTTTGCCTGGCTGCCGCGATCGCCCTGGTGGGTTATGAAATGAAGACCTCCCGACTGCAGTCACAGGAGATCTCCCGCTATGCGGCCACCCTGACCTATCAGATCGAGCCCGGCCCCAGCAAGCAAATTGCCTTCCCCGACGACGGCCCGTTCGACAAGCGACTCGGTTATGTGCTGATGCCCATGATCCAGGAACGTCTCGTTCAGCGTGGCTACCAGGTGAGCGAACAGGTCCGTTTTTCCGATGCGCTCTACAACTACGCCAGCCACGGTTTCTTCGTGCCTTATACCGAGAAGGTCCAGGCAGGATTGACACTCTATGACTGCCGTGCCGAGCCTTTCTACCAGTACAAGTATCCGACTCATTACTATCCGGATTTCAATGCCATACCGCCCCTGGTCATCCAGTCTCTGCTGTTTATCGAGAACCGTGAACTCCTGAGCAACAAGGAACCGCTGGCCAACCCGGCCGTAGACTGGCCGCGCTTTGCCAAGGCGGCGCTGTCTCAGGTGGGCAAGGCGCTGGATATGCAGGATCAATCTGCTGGCGGCAGTACCCTGGCGACCCAGGTGGAGAAGTATCGTCATTCTCCCGATGGACTGACCGTTTCGCCGACCGAGAAGATCCGCCAGATGGTCTCGGCCAGCGTTCGTGCCTATCGGCTGGGGCCCGAGACCCTGGAGGCCCGCAAGCTGGTTGCCTGGGCCTACCTCAACTCGGTCCCGCTCTCTGCGGCGCCTGGTTATGGCGAGGTGCACGGTCTCGGTGATGGCCTCTGGGTCTGGTTTGGCGCCAATGTCGATGAGGTGAATCGACTGCTGGATCCCGCTCGCAACCAGGATTCTACCCTGGCCGAGCAGGGCCTTGCCTTGCGCCAGGTTGTCTCCCTGATGATCGCCCACCGCCGTCCTTCCTATTACCTGGCGCAGGGTAGAGAAGCACTGTCTACCCTGACAGACAGCTATCTGCGACTCTTCGTGCAGGAGGGAATGATCACGCCCCCCCTGATGGAGTCGGCTCTCAAGGCCAAGCTGGTCTTCCGCGATTTCCTGCAGGCACCTGCCATCACCAGGGTCAACAACAACAAGGGGCTGCAGGTGGCTCGCACTCGTCTCAGTCGTCAGCTCGGGGTGCAGCTTTATGATCTGGACCGCATGGATCTGACGGCCAACACCACCCTCAATATGCCGCTGCAGAACGAGGTGTCACGGTATCTGCAGCAACTGGCAGACCCTGCATTCGCAGCCCAGGTGGGCCTGTTTGGTGAGCGCCTGCTCTCGCCGGAGAAGACGGGTGATGTGAAGTACAGCTTTACCCTGTTCGAGAAGACGCCGGAAGGGGTCAAGGTGAGGGTGCAGACCGACAACACGGACCAGCCGTTCGACATCAATGAGGGCAGCAAGCTTGAACTGGGATCCACCGCCAAGTTGCGGGTACTGACGACCTATCTCGAGATTGTCACCGAGTTGCATGACAGCTACGGCAATATGCCGATGGAGAGCCTGCGAAAGATCGAAGTGTCCGATCAGGACAACATCAGCCGCTGGGCCATCGCCTATCTGATGAGTGCCAAGGACAGAAGCCTGCCGGTGATGCTGGAGGCCGCACTGGACCGCAAGTATTCCGCGAGTCCCTATGAAGGCTTCTTTACCGGCGGTGGCATGCACACCTTCAACAACTTCCGCAAGGAAGACAACGGTCGCATCCCGCCCATTCGCGATGCGCTGCGGGAATCCATCAACCTGCCCTTCGTGCGCTTGATGCGGGACATCGTCCGCTACAGCCTCTACAAGGAGGGAAATCGTGCCCAGTTGCTGAAAGATGACAGGGATCCTCGCCGTACCGAGTATCTGGCCAAGTTTGCCGACAAGGAGGGCCAGACCTATCTGCTGAGGTTCTGGCGCAAATATCGTGGCAAGAGTGCAGAAGAGCAGCTCGATACCTTCCTCGATGGTCTCAAACCCAGCGCGGTGCGTCTCGCCGCCGTGCATCGCTATCTGATGCCGGAAGCCTCCCAGGCCGATTTTGCCGCTTTCCTGGCCAAGCGCCTGCCGCGGGAGAAATTGACCGAGAAGCGCATAGAGCAGCTCTATACCAATTACGGCCCTGGCAAATATTCTCTGCCGGATCAAGGTTATATCGCACGGGTGCATCCACTTGAGCTGTGGTTGCTTGCCTATCTCAAGGAGTTTGACAAGGCCACCTTTACCGATGCGGTAACCGCCAGCCGTGACGAGCGTCAGGAGGTCTACAGCTGGCTGTTCAAGACCCGTCATCGCAGTGCCCGGGATAGCCGGATCCGCACCATGCTGGAGGTTGAGGCCTTCCTCGACATCCATCAGCGCTGGGCTCGCCTGGGCTACCCGTTCGATCACCTGGTTCCGTCCCTGGCGACCGCACTGGGCAGCTCGGGCGATCGTCCTGCTGCGTTGGCCGAGCTGATGGGGATCATCCAGAACGGCGGCATTCGTGCGCCGACCCTGCGCATCGAGCACCTCTCCTTTGCCAAGGGGACCCCCTTCGCCACCGTCTTTGAGCCGGCGAACACCCAGGGGGAACGGGTGATGCCTGCCGAGGTGGCCAACGCCTTGCGCAATGCACTCTCCAAGGTGGTGGAAGGGGGGACGGCGCGGCGCATCGCCGGGGCCTTCGCCTTGCAGGATGGTACTGTCCTGGCCCTGGGGGGCAAGACGGGGACCGGGGACAACCGGATCGAGACGGTCGGTCGCTACGGCAATGTGACCAGTTCACTGGCTCGCAACCGGACTGCGACTTTCGTCTTCTACATCGGGGATGATCACTTCGGCACGCTGACGGCCTATGTACCCGGCAGCCAGTCCGACAAGTTCCGCTTCACGTCGGCGCTGCCTGTACAGGTGCTCAAGGGGATGGCCCCCCTGTTGGTGCCCTATCTGCAACCCGCTACTCACACCCAGTGCATGGCGGGCAGCTGAGCGGACATCGCATGAAAAAACGGGGCCATTTCGGCCCCGTTTGATTATGTACTGCATGCCGCCATGAGGTGGACGTGAGTCATCACTTACAACAGATCTTCAATTTCACCGCGCAGGTACTGGTACATCTCGCGATAGGCTACCGGCGGCTTGTTCAGCTCCCGTTCCTTGTTGGCGGTGCGGATCAGCTGACGCAGCTTCTGGCGATCCAGCTCGTGGAACTGGGACATCAGCTCGTTGAGGGCGCTGTCGCCTTCGGTGATCAGCCGCTCGCGCCACTGTTCGAGGCGGTGCAGGCGGGCGTTCACGGTGGAGTGACGCATCTTGATGATGGAGAGGGCCTCTTCAATGGGGGCCACATCGCGGCTACGCATCAGACGGCCGATGAACTGGAGATGGCGACGGAAGGACTCATCCTTCTTCGGCTTGAGCTTGCGACCCAGCTCGACCGCTTCGGCGAGCTCTTCATCCAGGGGGATCTTCTCCAGCTCGCTGTGACTCAGGGAGACGATCTCTTCCCCCATCTTCTGCAAGGCCTCGGCATCACGCTTGAGCTGGCTCTTGCTGGGGCCCCAGTCTTCCCACTCGTTGTCGTCTTGATATTGACTCATCGGTCTCTGTATTCCTGTCATTCACGTTTGGCGGATATGTTACCAGCTTCTCCCGCTGGGCGCAGGGGTCTGATATGCTTAGCCCCTTTCCTTCCCTTCATACAGATGTGAGTTATGGACCAGCAAGATCAAATCCGCCAGGATCAATCCCATCTCGAGGCCGTGGTCGCCGAGGCCCTTGAGATAGCGAAAGGGCTGGGCGCCGGGCTTGCCGAAGTCTCCATCAGCAAACAGACCGGCCTCTCGGTGAACACCCGGGGCTGCGAGCTGGAAAGCATCGAATTCAACAAGGATGGCGCACTCGGCATCGCCGTCTATCGCGACGGTTGCAAGGGTTCCTCCTCCACCACGGATCTGACCAAGCCGGCCATTCGCGCCGCCGTGGAAGCGGCCATGGAGATCGCCCGCCACACCTCTCCCGATGACTGCGCCGGTCTTGCGGATGCGGATCTGCTGGCTTGGGATGCCCCGGACCTGCAACTGTGCCACCAAATCGAGCTGGATCCCCAGCGTGGCATCGCGCTGGCCATCGAGTGCGAGCGGCTGGCCTTGGGACGGGATGCCCGCATCAAGCACTCTGACGGAGCCAGTTTCTCCAGCCACCTGGGCGTCAAGGTTTATGGCAACAGCCACGGCTTCGTCAAAGGCTATGCTGCATCGCGCAACTCCCTGAGCTGCGTACTGATCGGCGAGCAGGATGGCGACATGCGGCGCGACTACGGCTACTCCTCCAGCCGCTCCCTGGACGGGCTGTGGAGCCCCCAGCGCATCGCTGACGAGGCGGTGGAGCGCACTGTTTCCCGCCTGGGGGCTCGCAAGATCAGCACCCGCCATGCCCCTGTGCTGTTCCACCCCGATACCGCTGCCGGTCTGTGGGGCCATCTGGTGATGGCCATCAGTGGGGGGAACCTCTATCGCAAGTCGAGCTTCCTGCTGGACAAACTGGGCAAGCAGATCCTGCCCGAGTGGCTCACCATCCAGGAGTTCCCCCACTTGCCGGGAGGACTTGCCAGCACCCCGTTCGACGGGGAAGGGGTTCGCACCCGCGACATGGACATCATCCGCAACGGCGAGCTGATGAGCTGGCTGCTCACCTCCTACTCCGCCCGCAAACTGGGCCTGACCACCACGGGCCATGCCGGGGGTATCCATAACTGGCAGGTTTCCAATACCGGCCAGGACTTCCAGGGCATGCTCAAGGAGATGGGTACCGGCCTGCTGGTGACCGAGCTGATGGGGCAGGGGGTCAACATCGTCAATGGTGATTACTCCCGCGGCGCAGCCGGTTTCTGGGTTGAAAATGGCGAGATCCTCTATCCGGTGGAGGAGATCACCATTGCTGGCAATCTGGCCGACATGTTCAGCCATATCGTGGCGGTGGGTAGTGATGAGGATGAGCGTTCCAGCCTCAAGACCGGCTCCGTACTGGTCGAGCAGATGAAACTGGCGGGGCACTGATCCCCTCCGTCCGATCTGGACTATGGTGTCTAGTCCTGAGATAGGTCTACACATTTTCAGCTAGCTTTTAGCACTCAGAACCCCCGATGCGTCACATCAGGGGTTCTGTATTTCAATGCCTGATGCGGTTGCTCCAGGTTATAAGTATCCACTGCCTTTCGCACTTTTCCCCGCCTGCGCCAGCCTCTGCAGGCTTTGCAGCAGTGACTCTCTTTTCAAGATCTCAGTGCATTTTGGTGACAGTTATGAGTATCTGTCATCAAGCATTTGACCCCGTGTTGTTCATGCAATGACTGATACAACCCCGAACAATACTGCACCTGGTGGTCCGAATGATGAATAAGCTTTCCGTGGTCACGTTGTTGCTTCAGTGTTTTCTCGATCACCATCGACTCGGCATTCATCTCTTAGTTGCCACTATTTTGCGTGAGCAGGTGTCCGTCACCTAGCTCAGGTAGAGCGGCCCTGAGTGTCATAACGCGTCTGCGTCTGTTTATAGGTGAGCTTGCCTTCTTCAATCTGCTCGACCAGGGCCAGTTTAAAAATCAGAGTAATTGTGTTGTGTTCGTTTACGCCCTGTCCCATCGAGATCTCCATCTATTCGGAGGAGAAGATGCAAACCATATTCAGGCAGATGCGCCGATCAGACGTCGGCCAGCTGCAATGCCTGGCGGTAGTACTCGTTGGCCTTGTTGGTCAGGCGGCGCTTGTCCATCACCTGGCCGAGGGCGTGGTAGAGGGCGGCATCCGGCGCCTTCGCCACTTCCTGCTCCAGCAGGCGCTGGGCGTCGTCCAGTTGGCCGGCCAGCAGGCAGACCCGGGCCAGCGCGGCTTCGGCGCCAGGCTGATCCTGGATCTTTCTGAGCAGGGTCAGCATGGGCTGGTAGTCGTCCAGTTTGAGCTTGGGCAGGCGGGCGAACAGCTCGGGGGAGGGATCCTTGCGCAGGGCCTCCAGCCAGAGATCGGCGGCTTCGGCATCGGCCCCCAATCGGCGCAGGCGATCCCCGTAACTGGCCAGCAACACGGGATCCTGGCGCTGTTTGCGGGGCAGTCCCTGCCAGACCGTGCGCAGGGTGTCGAGGGAACCGCTGGCGGCCTCCAGACGACCGCACCACGCCTGGTGCAGCAGGGTCTCTTCCTGCTGGGCGGTCAGCTTGCCCACCTTGCGCAGGGCAGGGGCGAGATCGATGAGGGCCGCCCAGTCTTCACGGGCAAGATACACCTGACGCAGCTGATCCAGCACCATGGGGTGGCGCGGGTTGAGGGCATAGATGGACTCGAGGCGACCGAGGGCGCTGTCGTACTGGCCCTGCTCAATCTGCAACTGGGTCTGGATCAGGGTCAGTGCCAGCTCTGCCTTGGGGTTCTCTTCCTGAGCTTTCTGCAGGTAGTGATCCCGGCGCACGTCATCGCCCCGGGCCTGGGCCACCCGGGCGGCGCTCAGGTAGTTGAGCAGCGGGGTGTCGCTGTTGTCTGCGCCCTTGATGAGGAGCTTCTCGGCCTGGTTGTAGTGCCCCTCGGCCATGGCCAGGGTGGCATTGACGGTTTGCAGGTTGGCCTTGCGGCGGCGGCGGGAGCCGAACCAGCCCTGGGTCTTGCGGCGCAGGCCGAACAGGCGGGCCAGCACCCATTCCACGATGAGCAGGGCGCCGTAGAACAGCACCGCCAGGATCACCGCGCTGGTGACCGAGGATTCCACCGTGTAGTTGCCCAGCGAGATGAGCACATAACCCTTGTTGCCGGAGGCTTCGGGACCGAAGATGAGGCCCGCCACCATCACGGCGACTATGACGATCAGACGAATCATGGTCTCCTCCTCAGTTGCCGGCCAGGATGCGTTGCAGGCGTTCGGTCAGCACCTGTTCCAGCATGGTCTGGGTCTTGAACTGATCCGGGTAGTCAAACTGGATCTGCTCGCCTTTGAGCTTGTCGAGCTCGGACTGCATGTACTGGGTGGCGCTGTTGTCGGCATCGAAATACTGGGTCAGCCAGCGCTGGGCCTTCTCCAGGCTGTCGACATAGAGGGACTGCTGTTCACGATAGACGGCGAGCTGGGCCTGCAGCAGCTTGGTCTTGAGGTTCTCCCGCAGGAAGATCTCCTGCTGCGGGGAGAGCAGGGCTTCCACGGCGCCATCGCGGCGACGGATGGTGATGAAGTTTTCGGTGAACTTGACCCAGTTCTTCTTCAGGTTGCTCTGCCACTCGTCCGGGTTGGTGCTGACGGTCTGGTCGGGCTCGCTCTTGGCTTCCGGCATGCTGACGGTGGAGAGGGGCAGCAGCTCGATCTGGTCCGAGAGGGCGGCCAGCTTCAGGGTCAACCCCTCGCGATCGACCCGTGGCATCCCCTTGAGCTTGGCGATGTCTTCCGCCAGCGCCTTGCGAATGGGCATCAGGCTGGGGTCGTTGAGCGTCTTGATGCGCTCGTCGGCGTTGCCGAGCAATGTGATGGCGGAGACGATGTCGTGTTCGAGCCACAGCTTGCGGCCCGCCATGCGCACCAGGTATTCGGATTCGGCCAGCATCCAGTCATTGGGGCGCTTGTCGTCCAGATCCAGCACCTTGGTCTGCAAGGCGTCCAGCGCCTCCTGCAACTGCTGCTGGCTCTTGCCGAGGGCTCCGATCTGTTCGGCATCCTTGCTGCTGCCCTGATCAATCCTGGTCATGGCGTCGGCCAGTTGCTGCTTGAGGGCTACCAGTTCGGCCTGCTGGGCAACGGCGTTCTGGTGTCCGTGCACATAGAGACCACCGGCCAGCCCCAGGGCCAGCAGGATGGCGATGCCGCCAAGCACGGTGCCAGAGCTGCCCTTCTTGCTCCCTGTCGTTCCGGGCGCGGGCTTGTTGTTGTCGGCCACGGTGGCCGCGGCACTCGGCTGGACTTCTTGCTGTTCAGTCATTCCATCTTCCTCAGTTCCAGGGCGGCCACCAGAGCCTGGTTGGATGCACCTTGGGCAATCACGATACGGGTAAAACCAGCCCCTTCTGCCATCTCGGCCACCCGGGGACTGGGCACCACCAGCAGGCGGTCATAAAGCCAGGGGTGCTGCGGGCCGGGCACCAGGGCCAGCAACCGCTGCAACAATTCGCCACTGGTGATGAGCAGGCTGTCGAGCCCGGCTGCCTGCCAGTGGCGGGTCAATGCATCCCCGTCAAGATCGGGGTAGTGGCGCTCGTAGGTGGCACAATAGTGCACCAGTGCGCCCCGTGAGGCCAGCGTCCGGGCGATGAGATCCCGCCCGTCGTTGCCGCGCAGGATCAGCACCCGGCGGCCACTCACCCCTTGCAGTGCCGGCAGGGCCAGCAGCCCTTCGCTGCGGGGATCGGCCGGGCACAGGGCCTGGATGCCCGCCTCGGCGAAGGCATCCGCACTCGCCTGGCCGACTGCAAAGTAATCAATATGTGGCCAGGTCTGACCAGTTTGCAACAGAAAATGATGTGCAAAATGAACGGCATGCATGCTGACGGCGATAACGAGGTCCGCCTCCCGCAGCATGTCACCCAGGTGAGGGAGGTCGCATCCCGGCCGGGTTTCCAGCAACGGACAGCAGAGCGGTGCGTGACCCAGCTGGTGCAGCATCTGCACCAGCTGGTTGGCCTGGGCGGCCGGGCGCACCACCAGGGGGACCATCAGGGGGCGCTCCGAGCAGATGACCGCGAACCTGGCTGTGCTGCACTCATGCCCGGTAGACCTCGGCCAGGATGACGTCGGCGCCGGCGGCCAGCAGGCGCTGGGCCAGGGTGTGGCCCAGTGCCTCGCCTTCTGCCAGGGGGCCGCGGATCTCGTCGCGAATGACGCGGCTGCCATCCGGGCTGCCCACCAGGCCGCGCAGCCATACCTCTTCTCCCTGTACCAGGGCATAGGCCCCGATAGGCACCTGACAGCCCCCTTGCAGGGCGCGGTTCATGGCGCGCTCGGTCAGCACCCGGATGCGGGTCTCGGGGTGTTCGAGCGGCGCCAGCAGGGCGTGCAGCTCGTGATCGTCGAGGCGGCATTCGATGCCGACCGCCCCCTGGCCGTTGGCGGGCAGGCTCTGCTCGGGCTCGATGAAGGCGGCGATACGATGGGCCATCTCCAGTCGTTTCAGGCCGGCGGCGGCCAGGATGATGGCGTCATAATCACCGGCATCCAGCTTGGCGAGGCGGGTGTTGACGTTGCCCCGCAGGTCGCGGATCACGAGATCAGGGCGCGCAGCGCGCAGCTGGCACTGACGGCGCAGGCTGGAGGTGCCGACCACGGCCCCTTGAGGCAGCTCGTCTATCTGGTTGAAATAGTTGGAAACAAAGGCATCACGCGGGTCTTCGCGCTCACAGATGGTGTGCAGGCCGAGTCCGTCGGGGAACTCCACAGGTACGTCTTTCATGGAGTGGACAGCGATGTCGGCACGCCCTTCCAGCATGGCAGTCTCCAGTTCCTTGACGAACAACCCCTTGCCGCCGACCTTGGCGAGGGGGGTGTCGAGGATCTTGTCACCCTGGGTGCTCATGGGCACCAGTTCGACCTGCAGATCCGGATGGAGTGCCTCCAGCCGATCTTTCACAAAATTGGCCTGCCACAGGGCCAGTGGGCTCTTTCGAGTGGCAATTCTCAGGGTTCGGGCTGCCATATCAATCAGTTGTTTCATCTTTTGAGAGGAAAACGATCTTACCACCCTTTGCAGGGGCTTTCATGGCGCAGCCCGCAAAAGCGGGGCCAAGCTCAAAAACGGGGGCTGAAAATTATTTTCATTCAGCCAATAATTGATTTTAAGTTATTGAAAACAAGTAATTTTATTGCTTTCCGCTGATACCGTTACGAACGGGGTCAGAAATAATCCGGTGATTGTGTGCGGGCTTGTTTACCACTGCTGTTTGCATTGTTAACATGATCACATGTACAGAACCTTAAGCGGCAAGCGAATTAATAATACCGTCTAACGTGTTGTTTTGCTTGGATTTTCTCTGCCTACTCTTTTTGCCGTTTTTGGATAAATACACCATTGCCCACTCCAACTTCTCTGTTATTTCCTGCCA
>NZ_JALIHH010000197.1:0-1175 GCF_022869435.1 Aeromonas sp. LsrichE-8G | reverse complement strand
CTGAAATGACGTGCAGTGACGATTAAAAAGTGTGAAGGCGATCCTGACTATAAAGTTAACTGCATATCACAGGCCTATAAGTATTTGTTTTGTAGGCAAAAAACTATTTTTAATTTTTAACAAAATGTTCACGATCTCGCCCTGCCCCATCTCTGCCAATTTAAAGCAATATGCCGAAGATATTTTTCCTCTGACCGGTCTAACGCAAAGTGAGCTGTTCTGCGGCAGCAATGCGGGTTTGTCGATGGAGTCAGAGATTAAACGGGAGATATTATCGGCAGATAGCATCTGCTGGCTGGTCTCATTTATCAAGTGGGCAGGTATCCGTATTTTCCGTCATGAGCTGGAAGAGTTCACTCGCAGCGGCCGCCAATTAAAAGTAATTACTACCTCATATATGGGGGCGACCGACGCCAAGGCAGTTGAATTTTTAGCCAGCCTCCCAAATACCGAAGTCAAACTCAGCTATAACACCCAGCGCGAGCGGTTGCATGCCAAGAGCTATCTCTTTTGCCGAAATACCGGTTTTCATACCGGCTATATAGGTTCCTCCAATCTCTCTCACTCTGCCCTCACCAGCGGCTTGGAGTGGAACCTAAAAATCACCTCGCAAGAGATCCCTCATATTATCGAGAAATCCCTGAGTACCTTTGAAACCTATTGGGAATCCGATGATTTTGAGCTGTTTGATGGCAAGCTCGAAAGCCGTACAAAATTGCAGCATGCACTGCAAGAGGCCCGTGGGGATGGGGACAGAAATAACCCTGCCTATTTCTTTGATATCACGCCGTTTCCCCATCAACTGGAGATCCTTGAACAATTGGCGATGGAGCGCGCTTTACACCAGCGCTTTCGTAACTTGGTGGTAGCGGCTACCGGTACAGGGAAAACTCTGATCTCCGCCTTTGATTTTGCGCATTTTTTGAAAACCAAACCCGATGCCAAGTTTCTGTTTGTCGCCCACAAAGAGGAGATCTTGCGCCAAGCATTAGCCTCGTACCGCGGAGTGCTCAAGCAATCAAATTTTGGTGGCTAATAACATCATGTCGATCAGCCAATAACATCATGCCGATCACCATTTTTCTACCCGCAGGAACTGCGTCTTTCTTTTACTCTGCCTGATCGGCATCGGTCAAGTTGATGCCCTGTTTTCGCATCGACTCACCTGTCAAACC
>NZ_JALIHH010000196.1:0-341 GCF_022869435.1 Aeromonas sp. LsrichE-8G | reverse complement strand
GGACAAGAAAATCTCTTTTCTGGTCTGACGGCGCTTACTGCTGAATTCACTGTCGGCGAAGGTAAGTTGATGACTCATGATGAACCCTGTTCCATGGCTCCAGATGACAAACATGATCTCATATCAGGGACTTGTTCGCACCTTCCTTAACGTCCCCTGAAACAACCCGTGTGAGCGCAAACGAGGAGGCCTGGGCCTCAGGGCGAGAGCGTGAACATATTGTTAAATTGATGCCAGTTCAGCTAACCCAGCATCCAGTACCTTTTCCAGATATGGGCTGCTCATGCCCGCAAATTGCTGCTTCTTCCGCAAGCTTGCCTTACGGCTGGTTTCGGCTCGCA
>NZ_JALIHH010000195.1:0-805 GCF_022869435.1 Aeromonas sp. LsrichE-8G | reverse complement strand
GGCTTGTCAGCGATGGAGCTAAAGCGCCAGTTGGGCGTCAAATATGACACCGCCTGGATGCTCAAGCACAAGCTGCTGCAAGCCATGAAAGAGTCCGATGACAAGCAGCCCATCAGCGGCATCATTCAGCTCGATGATGTCTACTGAGGTGGCGAGCGCCGTGGTGGCAAACGGGGTCGGGGCGTGGCAGGCAAGACGCCGTTTGTGGCAGCAGTGGCCCTGAACAAGGAAGGACATCCAATCAAGATGCGGATGACGGTGGTCGATGGTTTCAAAACCAAGTCCGTTGCTGATTGGGCAAAACGGCATATTGCCAGTGGTAGCGCGGTGATATCCGATGGATTGGCCTGTTTCAAAGCGGTCAAGGAGGCCAATTGTGAGCACCTGGGTGTTGTCACCGGGGGCAACCTGGACTGGCTGGATCATCCGGCATTCAACTGGGTAAACACGATGATAGGAAATGTGAAAAACTCGCTGCGGGGCAGTTGTCATACGCTCGGAGCGAAGCATTTACCAAGGCATCTTGCTGAATACTGCTTCCGGTTTAATCATCGTTTTGACCTCAAGAGCATGTTGGTTGAATTGGGGCATGCAGTCGTGGCAAGCCCTCCGATGCCATATCGGCTCTTGAAGCTGGCTGAGGGTCATGGGTAATCAGGTAGTGAATTGCATTCTGTCACTCAATCGGGCTTAATAGATATGGCAATAATGCTACACACTGAGCGCTAAATGCAAATTCTGAAAGCCTACAAATTCCGACTCGAACCGACCGAACAACAAGCGCAACGCCTGCGCCAGTTGGGCG
>NZ_JALIHH010000194.1:0-35404 GCF_022869435.1 Aeromonas sp. LsrichE-8G | reverse complement strand
TGCAAACTACCCGATGCACACGAGTGTGCTGGAAGGGGTGAACAACAAGATCAAAGTGATAAAGCGTATGGCATATGGATTTAGGGACTCAGAATACTTTTTTCTGAAAATCAAGGCGGCCTTCCCCGGAAAGCCGCGATGAACCCTTTTTTTGGGCAGATGAGCGGGTGAACAGAGGAGGGGACTGGTCGGCAGCCCGGCCATCAAGCGCGGGGGTCTTCCACCTTGATGTTGGCGGGGACCCGCTTTTTGCCCAGCACCATGGCGCGGACCAAATCGCTGCGGGTGAGGCGATCGGTCAGGAGTACCACTGCCGCATGGACGCCAACGGCGGCCATCAGGGTGTTGGCGATGATGCCGTGCAGCTCCTCCAGCCACTCCTCGCCCCAGAAGGCATCCCAGGTGGTGAGCCAGCCGGTGACGACGGTCCCGACCAGGGACAGCAGCAGCAGCCAGATCATCAGGGAGCCGACCGGATTGTGGCCGAGGTAGTAGGGGTGGCGCCCCTGGGCGAGCTGGCGCAGGTAGTAGCGGACCCGGGCAGGGGTTGGCCACCACTGGCCGAAGCGGGCGTAATAGGGGCCGATCAGCCCCCACAGCAGGCGGATGATGAGCAGGATGCCCACCGCGTAGCCAGCATATCTGTGGGGTTTGCTGCCCTCTTCCAGCACGAAGAAGTTGAGCAGGCAGAGGGTGACGGTCGCCCAGTGAAACACCCGGATGAGGGGATCCCAGACTTTCACTTCAGAGGCAGGTGTCATGGCAAGGCTCCATGGTGGGGGCCGGGGGAAGACCGGCCGGGGCGGCGTTACTCGTCGATCTCTTCTTTCACCTTTTTCAGGTCGGTCGGGTCGAAGTAGATCTCGACCTTGCGCTTCTCCTTGTCCCAGCCGTAGATCTCGTAGCAGCCGGTCTTGGTGGCCTTGAACTTCTTGATGTCGTAGCCCATCGCCTTGATCTGCTGCTGGGCGTCGGCTTCGCTCATCCACTTGCTCTTGTCGGCCTGGGTGCATTGGGGGTCGGCCAGGGCTGCGCCGCTCAACAGGGGGATCAGTAACAACAGGGGGGTTAGTTTCATTGCTTGCTCCTTGCGGGTGGTTGGGTCAACAGTCGCAAGGCTAATCAAGGAGCATTAAGGAAGAATTAAGGGAAAAGGGAAATGAATGGCTCTCCCCGGCGGTGGGCCGGGGAGAGGGTGATCAGCTCAGCTTGCCCCTGACCAGCCACTTGTCCAGCGCATTGGCGAAGCGCTGCTTGTCGGCGGCGTTGAAGGGCGCAGGGCCACCGGTCTGGACGCCGGCAGAGCGCAGCTCCTCCATGAAGTTGCGCATCCCGAGCCGTGCCTGGATGGTCTCCCGGGTGTAGATCTCGCCCCGGGGATTGAGCGCCTCGCCCCCGGCGTCGATGACCCAGGAGGCGAGGGGAATGTCGCCGGTGATCACCAGGTCGCCTGGCTTGACCTGCTGGGCGATGACATGATCTGCCACATCGAAGCCCTTCTCCACCTGCTGGGTCTTGATGAAGGGGGAGGGGGGGACTCTGAGTCCCTGGTTGGCCACTAGCGTGGTCACCACCTGGGCGCGGTGGGCGGCGCGGTAGAGGATCTCCTTGACCGGGATGGGGCAGGCATCGGCATCAACCCAGATGGGCATGGCATGGCTTCCTGTGTCTGGAACGGGTGGCGCATCTTAGCATGGCTGGTGCGGGGCGGCTGCCCCGGGGCTGAGTCGTCCCCGCCTTTGGTGTAAGCTGGGGCCTGCACATGAAACGAGAAGGAGACGAGATGGATCGGGTGCCCGGTGACGTGATTTATGGCCTGACCCTGGACGGCAAGGGGGGCATGACCCCGCTGGCCGAAGGTAGCGAGATCCCCGGTGCCCAGCCCGGCTGGCTGCATCTGGACTACGGCAACCCGGAGTCGGCGCGCTGGCTGCTGCAGACGCCGCTGCTGGGGGAGGCGGCCCGGGAGGCCCTGCTCGGCCAGAGCAATCGTCCCAAGCTGGTGCGGATGGGGGAGACGGTGCTGCTGATCCTGCGCGGCATCAACCACAACAAGGATCACAGGCCTGAAGAGATGGTGGCCCTGCGGATCTTCATCACGCCGGATCTCATCATCAGCAGCCGACGTCGTCCGCTGCTCTCCGAGAAAGATGTGTTCGAGCAGCTGTCGCTGGGGGGCGGTGCCGACACTCCCGCCGACTGGCTGGTGGAGATATGCGACGCCCTGACCGACCGGGCCGGGGAGTTCGTCGAGGAGCTGCACGACCAGATCCTGGATCTGGAAGAGATGGTGCTGATGCGCGACCTGCCCGCCAACGGTCGGCTTGCGCGCATCCGCAAGCAGCTCATCATGATCCGTCGCTACCTCTCCCCCCAGCGGGATCTGGTGGCGCGCCTGGCCAACGAGAAGATCAGCTGGCTGGACGAAGATGACAGGCGACGCCTGCTCGACATCGCCGACCGCTTGCGGCGCTGGCTCGACGATCTGGATGCCGGGGTGGCGCGCACCGCCGTGCTGGCGGACGAGATCAACAACCTGATGGCGGAGGCGACCAACCGCCGTGCATACCAGATGTCGGTGATGGCGCTGCTGTTCCTGCCCGCCAGCTTCCTGACCGGCCTGTTCGGCATCAACCTGGGGGGGATCCCCGGGGCCGAGAGTCCGACCGCCTTCTGGGTGTTCTGTGGCTTCCTGCTGGTGCTGGCGACCGGACTGGCGGTCTGGCTCAAGCACAGGCGCTGGTGGTAAGGGGTGAACATGACGACATGGGAATCTTTTGGCGTGACCCTGCTGCTGTTGCTGGGGCACACCCTGGTGCGCGGCCTCATTCACAAGAGCCTGATGGCCCTTGGCCAGAGCCGGCAGGTGAGCGAGAACCGGGTGATCTACGTGGAGCACGTATTCCACTTCCTGCTGGGCTGCGCCACCCTGCTGATCCTGGCCGGGGTCTGGGGGCTCGACTTCTCCCGGCTGGTGGTGCTCGCCTCCTCCTTCTTCGCGGTACTGGGGGTCGCCATGGTGGCCCAGTGGTCGATCCTCTCCAACATCACCGCCAGCATCACCATCTTCTTCGCCTTCCCCTACAAGATTGGCGATCGCATCCGCATCCTCGACAAGGATGACTCTGTCACCGGCATCATCACCGAGATCGGCCTCTTCTACGTGCGGGTGCGGGATGACAACGGCGATCTGGTCACCTATCCGGCGAACCTTATTCTGCAAAAGCCGGTGAGGCGGCTGGAGGGAAAGGAGGCTGAGTCCACGCAGCCGGAATGAGAAAAGGCTCCCTCGGGAGCCTTTTTCGATGGCTGTTCAGCGTTCGAAGAAGCGGTAGAGGTGCTCGACCTGGACGGGGCAGTCGGCCACCAGGTGGATGTGGTCCCGTGCCTCCTCGGTGGACGAGAAGCTCATGGGGCACCCCAGGGTGTCCGTCATCACGTAGAGGTGGCCGTCCTGCCCCCTGAACTCCACGATCCAGCCGGGGGAGACGATGTCGTGCATGATCTCCGCCTCCTTGAATCTGTGCTGCTGGTGAAGCGCGCGCAATTCACTGACTGTCATGACATCCTCCTATGACTCATGGCGCCACCCTCAAGTCTAGTTCTCCTTCCCGGTGGCGCCGTCATCGGATCAGGGCGCCGTCACCCCCTCCCGGGGTGGTTGCAGGGCGATCAGCAGCTCTCCGGGCAGCGGCGTGACAGGGCCGGTGACCACCCTGGGTCTGGCCTTGGCATCCAGCACGAACAGAGGAATGGCGCCGGGATTGGCATCCTGATACTGGTCCCAGTCGAAGGTGTCGCTCAGGCGGGTCGCCTTGATCTGCCCGCCCCGGCTCAGCAGGCCGCTCAGCCTGGCGAAGTTGATGTCGGCGCCGAACAGGTTCTGGCGGGCACGGAAGGTGGCGCTCTCCCGGTTGGCCTTGCCGTGCTGTTCGCTGGAACGCAGGGAGTGGACCTTCTCCTCCCCGTAGAGGTGGGCGAAGTGCAGCACCCCGAGGGCGTTGTTGTGGCGGCTGGGAGAGAGCGCCAGCACGGTGCTGATGCTGGTGAGGGGCAGGTGCCGCTCGGCGTGCTCCGACTGGGGGTTGCCGAAGTAGCAGGGCAGGCCGCTCATGCGGGCCAGCTTGCAGTGCTCCCAGGCAGGATCGGAGAGCTGCACCGGGATCCCCTGATCCGCCAGCGCCTTGCCGATGGCCCGGGCCACCGAGTTGGCGCCGATGAGCAGCCAGACATTGGGGGCGCTCTGGCGCATGTCGAGCAATCTGGCCAATGGCGTGGCCGTCAGGCTCTGCAGCACCACGGTGAAGATGATGACCGCAAACACCAGGGGCACCAGCTTGTCGGCATCCTTGATGCCGGCCTCGTGCATGCTGATGGCGAAGGAGGCGCTGACCGCCGCCGCCACTATGCCCCGGGGGGCTATCCAGGCGAGCAGGGCGCGGGCGCGCCAGGGCAGGTCCGACCCCCGGGTCGAGACCAGGATGCAGAGCGGGCGGGCCACGAACTGCACCACGCACAGCAGGGCCAGCACCATGGGGCCGAGCTGCCAGAGCTGGGCCAGATCGAGGCGGGCCGCCAGCAGGATGAAGAGGGAGGAGATGAGAATGACGGCGAGATCCTCCTTGAAGGCCAGCACCTCCTCCAGATCCAGCCCCTCCTGGTTGGCGAGCCAGATGCCGAACACGGTCACCGCCAGCAGGCCGGATTCGTGACTGAGCCAGTCAGACAGGGTGAAGGTCACCAGCACCAGCGCCAGTACCCCGAACTTGTGCAGGCTGACCGGCAGCCAGTCCTTGCGGATGAGCAGGGTGGTGAGCCAGCCGGCACCGACCCCGATGAGCGACCCCACTCCCACCGTCTTGGCCAGGGCCAGCAGGGTATGACCGACCAGATCCCCCTGGCTGCCGAGGCGCACCGCCTCGAACACCAGTACCGCGAACAGGGCGCCGATGGGGTCGATGACGATCCCCTCCCAGCGAAGGATCTTGTCCACCTCCCGGACCGGGCGGATCACGTTGAGCATGGGGGCGATCACCGTGGGGCCGGTCACTACCAGCACGGCGCCGAGCACCATGGCGACCCGCCAGTCCAGCCCAAGCAGGAAGTAGCTGGCGGCGCCGATGACGGCAAAGCTGGTCACCATGCCGGTGGAGCAGAGGTTGCGTACCACCTTGCCGATCCCCTTGAGTTCGGTCAGGTGCAGGGTCAGCGCCCCTTCAAACAGGATGATGGCGACCGAGAGGGAAACCAGGGGAAACAGCAGATCCCCCAGCAACTGATCGGGATCGAGCAGACCGGTCACCGGGCCGAGCAATAGGCCGCTCAGCAGCAGGAACAAAATGGCGGGAACGCGCACGGACCAGGCAAGCCATTGGGCGAGCAGGGAGATGAGGGCTATTCCGGCGAGGGAGAGAGCAATCATGCCAACCTCGTACAGGTGATGGGGTTGGACCTAGTGTAGCGGGGAAGGGGGGCAAGATGACACCCGCCAGGCGTGCAGGAGAGAGCCGCTCAGATCAGATGGGGCTCTCTTTGTGGAGTTCGGTGACGCAATCGGTCACCGCCAGCACCAGGGCGGAGCGCACCATCTGATCGAGCCGGTTGAGCTGCATCTGGTAGAGGGGCCAGTCCTCCTCGTTGGCCGGGGGATCCTGCGGCATCATGCTGCCCTGCTGGATGGCATTCAGGCGCTCGAGCAGATCGCGGACCGGCTTGTCGCTGAAGCGGTAATCCTTGGGGTCGCGTACCAGAAAGTCGCGGATCTTCAGGTACGCCTCGAGATCCTGATAGCGCTCGAGGGAGATGAGGCCGAGGGCGAAGATGAGCTTGAGGCGCACCTCCAGCTGGCCGAGGGGGCCGCTCTGGTTGAGCAGGGGTTCGATGGCGTATTTGACGGCATACTCCTCCTGACGAAAGGCTCGCCGCATCAGGGAGTCGACCGCCTCTTCCAGGATGGTCACGACCTCGAGAAAGAAGCCGCGGGGGCCATCCTGCTCGTTCAGTCGCTCCAGTACTTCATCTTCCTGGTGTGTGGTCATAAGTGCTTCGGGTCCGGCTGACAGGGGGAGAGCAGGCCTCCCCCGGTTTGTATCGTATGGGGTCCGTCACGGGCGGTGTGACGCCACCCCATCAGGTCACTTCAAGTTGTTGTAACGGGCGACGATGGTGCGTACCACATCGCTGTGCTCATCCAGGCCGGTGACGCGGGCCAGGGTCCGTGCCGGACCAAGTTCCGCCAGCATGGCCTGCAGCTCCACCGCCTGGGGATCGTCCTCATTGCGGTAATGCAGTGCGGCGGCGATGCCCTCCTGCAGGTGATCGCTCGGCAGGCCGTATTCCAGGGTGCCGAGCAGCGGCTTCACCAGTCTGTCCCCCGCCGCCAGCTTGCGCAGCGGCTGGCGACCGACCCTGTCAATCTCGTCCACCAGATAGGGGTTGGCGAAGCGGGAGAGGATCTTCTCGATGTAGGCGGCGTGCAGGCGCGGGTCGAAGCCGTAGCGTTTCACCAGCACGGCCCCGCTCTCCTCCATGGCGCGGCGCACCTTGCTGCGGATCAGCGGATCCTCGATCGCCTCGCGCACGGTGTGATAGCCCCTGAGCTTGCCGAGGTAGGCGGTGACGATGTGGCCGGTGTTGAGGGTGAACAGCTTGCGCTCGACGAAGGCCATCAGGTTGTCGGTGGGCTCCATGCCTGCCACCTGGGGCAACTCCCCCTTGAACTGGGTCCGATCGACGATCCACTCGCTGAAGCTCTCCACCGTCACCTCCAGGGGATCGTCGTTCGCCGCGGCGGGCGGAACGATGCGATCCACCGCCGAGTCGACGAAGCCGACGCACTGCTCGAGGGTGGCATGATACGCGACCGGCAGGTACTTGAGTACCTCCTCCTTGAGGTGGCTGGTGCCGCGCACCATGTTCTCGCAGGCGATGACGTTGAGGGGAGTCAGGTTGCCGGCATCGAAGCGGGCCTGCAGCCCCTTGGCCAGGGTGCTGGCAATCTTGTCCAGGATGTTGGGGCCGACCGCCGTGGTGACCAGATCGGCGGTGATGATACGGGCGATCACCTCGTGTCCGGCCGAGCTGACGGCGGCAACGTTGCGCACCACGTCCAGCTTCTGATCCGTGCCCACCACGTGCACCTTGTACTCCTGGCGGTGGTTGAGCTGGTCGATCAGGGTCTCGTTGACATCGGCGAAGGTGACCTGATGGCTGGCGTCAGCCAGCAGTTTGCCGATGAAGCCCCGACCGATGTTGCCGGCACCAAAATGCAATGTTTTCATGATATTAACCTCTACAACCAAAGACGATGACGGATGATTACGCGGCCTGCTCGGCCCCCAGCAGATCCAGGAACTCCTGGGGATCCTGGGTGCTGGCCAGACGGTCGACGAGACCGGGCTCATCCAGTGCATTGGTCAGGCGGGTTATGACCTGTATGTGTTCATCGTTGCGGGCGGCAATGCCGATGACCAGGCGCGCCACTTCATCGGCGCCCTCGCCGAAGGCGACTCCGGCCGGGTACTGGCAGATGACGATGCCGGTACGCTTCACGTGCTCCTTGGCGGCGATGGTGCCGTGGGGCACGGCGATGGATTCGCCGAGGTAGGTGGAGACCAGCTGTTCGCGCTCCAGCATGGCGTCGACGTAGTCCGGTGCCACATAGCCTCGCTCGGCCAGCAGCTTGCCGGCGGTCACGATGGCCGCTTCCTTGCTCTCGGCCTTGAGGCCCAGGTGCACGTCCTGCAGGCTCAGGGTGAAGACTTCCGGCTCCTGCGGCTCGTAGCTGTCGTCGTTGGCCGCCACCAGCAGTTGCGGGTTGGCGACGTCATCGTTGGCCGCGTTGGCCAGGCTGAGGTTCTGCACCAGCTCCTGATAGAGGGCGTTGTCGAGGAAGTTGGTCAGCGAAATGTGCTGTGCATGCGGCGCATGGCGACGGGCACGGTCGGTGAGATCCTTGTGGGTGATGACCAGATCCACCTGATCGTCCAGGTTGTTGATGGCACGGTTGGTCACGCTGATGTCGAGACCGGCGGCCTGCACCCGCTTGCGCAGCATGCCGGCGCCCATGGCACTGGAGCCCATGCCCGCATCGCAGGCGACGACGATGTTGCGCACTGCGGTCAGCTCGGTTTCCGGCTTCTTGGCGGCGGTGGTCTCGGGCTTGGCACCCTTCATGGCCTTCATCTTGCGGGTGGCTTCACCCAGGGCATCGGCCTCGTCGGCTTCCGGCTGCTGGGCACGGACGAACACGGCGGCGACCAGGAAGGAGACGGTGGCGGAGGCGACGATGGAGAGCAGCACCCCGATGAGGGAGGCTTTCGGCGTCATCAGCAGCACGGCGAAGATGGAGCCCGGGGAGGCGGGGGAGACCAGACCGGCGTTGAACAGGGTCAGGGTGAAGACCCCGGTCATGCCGCCTGCGATCACCGCCAGGATGAGGCGCGGGTTCATCAGCACGTACGGGAAGTAGATTTCGTGGATGCCGCCGAAGAAGTGGATGATGGACGCACCGGCAGCGGACTGCTTGGCGGCGCCACGGCCGAACACCATGTAGGCCAGCAGCACGCCCATGCCCGGACCCGGGTTCGCTTCGATCAGGAAGAAGATGGAGCGGCCCTGTTCGGTGGCTTGCTGGATCCCGAGCGGCGAGAAGATGCCGTGGTTGATGGCGTTGTTCAGGAACAGGATCTTGGCCGGCTCGACGAAGATGGAGGTCAGCGGCAGCAGGCTGTGGGCGACCAGGAAGCCGACACCGCTCGCCAGCACGCCGGAGAGCACCTTGACGAAGGGACCGATGACGAAGAAGGCGAGAATGGCGAGCAACATGCCGATGATGCCGGCGGAGAAGTTGTTCACCAGCATCTCGAAGCCGCTCTTGACGCGACCTTCCATCGCCTTGTCGAAGCGCTTGATGGCCCAGCCACCCAGCGGGCCGACCATCATGGCGCCCATGAACATGGGGATGTCGGTCCCCACGATGACGCCCATGGTGGTGATGGCACCGACCACGGCACCCCGGTCCCCCCCGATCAGCTTGCCGCCGGTATAGCCAATCAGCAGCGGCAGCAGGTAGGTGATCATGGGACCGACCAGCTTGGCCAAGGTTTCATTGGGCAGCCAGCCAGTGGGGATGAAGAGGGCGGTGATGAAGCCCCAGGCGATGAAGGCGCCTATGTTGGGCATGACCATATTGGACAGGAAGCGTCCAAAATTCTGTATCTTGACTTTGGTATCCGGTGATAACATGTCGGGACCCCGTTTTAAGCCTGTGTGATTAAAAGTGGTAGTCGGGATGACGAGTTTTGCCGAACTCCCATCCCAGTCGTCTAAGCAACTTCAATCTACCAGCTTGTGATCAAATTAGGCTGAAAACGGGGTGTCTTGTGACCTGGATCTCAAATACCCCGACCTCCCCCCTCCCGACATAGTGATGACGATCACAGTCAGTCGCTGTATTTCGGCTACATTTCGATCTTCTCGCCTCTGGGTGTCAATTTTTTGTGATTGATGTCTCGTTTTGCGGTTTGCGCAAACACGGTGTCAACGTGACTGTTGTCACAAAACCAAACTTTGCACTCAAATGAGTCATATTTTGTCGCCTCGTATTCGCAAGTAATGACGATGGATATGCCGCAGTTCATCGTTAATCACCAATGAATCATTTATTTTGTAACCCACTTTCAGTTTTTCCCCCGAGAGGTTCGGTTCCGACAAGGCCTCTTGTGACGCCCGGGTGGCGGATCCTGATCCGCTCCCGTCTCGATCCTCCCTGCCGGTAGCGACGCAGGCTGGGGCCTGCGAGCGGGTCTCCCATTCCGTCTGCCCGCGGAGCGCAGCCATAAAAAAAGCCCGCAGGATGCGGGCTTTTGCAGAGCAGACAAGCAGGGGGATCACTGCGCCTTGGGGGCCTCGTCGGCAGGCGCTGCATCGGCCTCGCTGGCAGGAGCGACCGGCGCCGGACCCGGCACCAGATCCACCGCCGGCTTGGCGATGAGGGAGCGGGTCTCTTCCACCGCCTCGGTCAGCTTCACCTCGATGATCTGGCCGAGCTCGTAGACCACCTCGGTCTTGTCCAGATAGACGCGGCCGTTGTCCCAGTTGCACTCCAGCCGATCCTTGTTGTCCAGGATATGGCGGGCGGGCATGAAGACCACGGCGCCGTTCTCCTGCAGGCGCAGCTTGAGGCCGGCGCGCATCACGTCGATGATCTCGGCGTTGAACACCTTGTCGGTGCCCGCATCGGCCTTGAGGTAGCGCACATAGAGCCAGTCGCCGATGTCGCGCTCCACCATGCGGTGCAGGCGGCGGCAGGCGGTCAGGTGCTCGGTCAGCTCCAGGCTGGGGCGCTCACCCGGGGTCTTGCCGGCGATGACCGCCTTGAGCAGGCGATGGTTGACCATGTCGCCGTATTTGCGGATGGGGGAGGTCCAGGTGGCGTAGGCATCCAGACCCAGGCCGTAGTGGGCACCCGGTTCGGCGGACATCAGGGCATAGCTCTGGAAGCGGCGGATCTTGCCGTCCAGCCAGCGGGTGTCCAGGTTGTCTATCCAGCGTCGCAGGGCGCAGAAGCCGGAGAGGCTGGCGATCTCTTCCTTCTCGAACGGGGCCTCGGCGGTCTTGAGCAGCTCGATGGCGCCGTCCAGGGACTCCTCGTCAAAGCCGGTGTGGACGTTGAAGATGCCGTAGCCGACCTCTTTGCCCAGCACGCGGCCGGCGCAGATGTTGGCGGCGATCATCGACTCTTCCACCATGCGGTTGGCGATGCGGCGCGGCTCCACGTGGATGGCCAGCACTTCGCCGTCTTCACCCAGCTCGAAGTCGTAGTCGGGTCTGTCCGGGAACACCAGGGCGTGCTCGGTACGCCACTTGATGCGGGCCTCCGTCATCGCCTTCATCAGGGGCAGCTGGGCCAGGACGCCGGCGTCGATATCCAGCGCTTTGCCGTGCTCGGCCCAGTCGGAGACGTCGTCATAGCTGAGACGGGCATGGGAATTGATGCGGGCGGCGAAGAACTCGGTCTCCTCCAGCAGCAGGCCATCCTCGGCGATGAGCAGACGGGCGCACAGGGTGTTGCGCTCCTCGCCCTCTTTCAGGGAGCAGAGCTCGTCGGAGAGGGTGCGCGGGATCATGGGTACGTTGCGTCCCGGCATGTAGACGGTGAAGGCGCGCTGGGCGGCCTCCTTGTCCAGCTCGCTCCCCTCGGCCACATAGGCGGTCGGGTCGGCGATGGCCACCAGCAGCTCCCAGCCGTTCTCCAGCTTGGTGATGGCCAGGGCATCGTCCATGTCCTTGGTCTTGGCACCGTCGATGGTGAAGAAGGGAACCTGGGTCAGATCCCGGCGGGGCAGCTCTTCCTCTTCGATCACCTTCCACTCCGGCAGGTCCGCCGGTTCAATCTGGGCCAGGTTGTGGCGCGCCAGCACCACCCACCAGGGCACGTTGTGATCTTCCTGGGTGGCGATGAGCTGGGTGATCTCGGCGGAGAAGTTGCCGTCCACCAGGGCATGGCGCTTGAGGGTGGCGACCACCCAGTCCCCTTCCTTGAAGGATTTCTCGTCCAGACCCTTCTTGGCGCGGGCCTTGATGGCGTCCTTGATGAGGGGGTGGTCGGGCACCACGTTGAGGCGGTCGCGGAACATCTTGACGCGGCCGACGAAGCGGGTGACGGCCTGCTCCAGCAGGGCATCCGGCTCGGCCACCTCTTTCTCTTTTTCAGTGCGGATCAGGGCGCTCACCCGGTCACCGTGCATCACCTTCTTCATGTAGGGAGGCGGCACGAAATAGCTGGTCTTCTCATCGACCTCCAGGAAGCCGAAGCCCCGATCGGAGGCGCGGATCACACCCTCTTTCTTGGGGATGTTTTCGCGGATTTGTTGCTTGAGCTGGGCCAGCAGCGGATTGTCTTGGAACATAAATGGGGAACCTGAGTGGAGACCTGATGGTTAATCGCCCAGCACTATACGTTTTTACCCCCCCAAAGCCAAGGTGAATGGCCCCCTCAACGGGGTTGCAGTGCCCGTCGCCCCTGCTGGATCAGGCGCTGGGATATCTGCTTGTGCAGCCCCCGCTCCAGCACCCAGCGGTGCCAGTAGAGCTGCTCGACCAGGTGGTGATCCGGGTTGAGATCGAGCAGGCGCCCCTCTTCCAGTTGCTGGCGGATCTGCAATTCCGGGATGAGGCAGCAGGCCAGCCCCTGCTCCGCCATGGCGACGAAGGCCTCGGAGGATCGCACCGTGTGGCAGGGGTAGCCACCGGGGGGAAGGGCGAAATGACGGGCCATGTAGCTGATGTGCATGTCGTCGCGCTGATCGAAGGCCACCGCCGGCGCCTTGGCCAGGGCCGCCGCCGTGAGGCCGTTCGGGAAGTGGCGGGCGACGAAGGCGGGGCTGGCGGTGAGCAGATAGCGCATCTCGCCGAGTTCGTCGACGCAGCAGCCCGCCAGCGGCTGGGGTTGCAGGCTGACGGCGCCGAACGCCTGCCCCTCGCGCACCCGGTCCAGGGTGCGGCTCTCGTCATCCACCAGCAGGTTCAGCTCGATGGGGTATTGCTCCAGCAGTGGTGCCAGGGCGGGCAGGAACCAGGTGGCCAGGCTGTCGGCATTGACGGCGATGCTGACCCGGATGGGGGCCCTGGGCTCGTCGGGGGAGAGCTCGCCGGCCAGCTCCAGCTCCAGCTGGCGCACCTGGCGATAGTGGGCCAGCAGCTTCTGGCCGAGCCCCGTGGCCTGCAGCGGCTGGCTGCGGATGATGAGCGGCTCCGCAAACTGCTGCTCCAGCTGCTTGATGCGCTGGGAGATGGCGGACTGGGTAATGTGCAGGCGCTGGGCGGCACGCTCGAAGTTTTGCTCCCGGATCACCGCGTCCAGGGCCAGCAGCAGCTTGTAGTCCAGCGTCTTCATCAGCATTCCTTATGAAAAAAGGGAGTTCAGCAAGAATGCTACTCAAGGGAGCGTCAGAGGACAACCTGACCGCCCCCATGGAGGGGGCCCGTGCCCGGGGCTGCCCCTGTGAGATGTGACAGTAGTCCTGACATGAGATTCATAAGATACTCACCCGGTCCGTTTTTGCATGGGGTGGAAACGGACCATAGCGAGCGTCTTGAATCCCGGGCCGGTCCCGGGACTTTTTTTGCTCAGATGACGGCGAGCAGAGCATCCCCCGCCGGCCGGTAATGGCCCTGCAGGGGGCGATGGACGGCGCGGTCGAAACGCTCGTCCAGGTGGAAGCGGATACCGACCCCGCGCACGGCCCCCAGATCCACCGCCTGGCGATGGCCGAGGCGCTCGATGGGCAGGCCGAGGCGGCGGAAGATGCGCTCCACCGGCAGGCTGACCACGGCCACCAGCTCGCGGATCCCCTGCTCCCTGGCGAAGGCCAGCACCTCGCGGAAGATGACGCAGGTGAGTTCGCTGATGCCGTTCTCCAGGCGAGGGGCCCGGTCGGCGTCGATGGCGAGGCGGGTCAGCTCCCACACGTCGTTGCCGCGCGGCGGGGCTTCGCCAGCGAGGGCGGTGGGGAAGATGCTGGGCAGCATGTAATCCTGGGCGCAGCTGAGCAGGCGGATGCAGCCGCACAGCCCCTGCTTGTCTTCAATCAGCACCCAGTGGGTGTCGGGCTTGTCGAAGTTGTCCCGCTCCAGGCCACGGCGGGATTCCACGTCCCAACCGAGTCGATCGTAGAAGACGCGGTTGCGAAATCGGTAGAGCTCGTTTTCGACCTCCCATCTGGGGTGTTCTTTCAATTTTCCTTTGAAAACAAGCATTCATGTCTCTCCATTTCATGGTTAGGCGCTATAATCCAAGGCCTTGGCCAGGGGAGGCTTGCCTATGACACGCGACCAACTGCTTGAGTACCTGGAACATTTCACGCTGGTGACCGATGGCAACCGGTTGTCCGAGCTCATCGGCCGCTTCACCCTGGGAATGGGTTACGACTACTACCGCTTCGCCCTCATCCTGCCCATGTCGATGCAAAGGCCCAAGGTGGTGCTGTTCAACCAGTGCCCCGACTCCTGGGTACAGGCCTACACCCTGAACAACATGCTGGCCTGCGATCCCATCATCCAGCTCGCCCGCAGGCAGACCCTGCCCATCTACTGGAACCGGCTGGACGAGAAGGCGCGCTTCCTGCAAGAGGGGAGCATGGATGTGATGGGGCTGGCGGCGGAATTCGGGTTGCGCAACGGCATCTCGTTCCCGCTGCACGGGGCGGCGGGGGAGAACGGCATACTCTCTTTCATTACCCGGGAGCGGGCATCGAGTGATCTGATGCTGGAGTCCTCGCCCATCCTCTCCTGGATGTCCAACTACATCTTCGAGGCGGCGATCCGGATCGTGCGCCAGAGCATGAGGGAGGACGATCCCCAGGAGCCCCTGACGGAGCGGGAGACCGAGTGCCTGTTCTGGGCCAGCGAAGGGAAGACATCGGGGGAGATCGCCTGCATCCTCGGCATCACGGAGCGCACCGTGAACTACCACCTCAATCAGGTCACCCGCAAGACGGGGTCGATGAACCGCTACCAGGCCATCGCCAAGGGGGTGAGCAGCGGCATCCTGCTGCCGAACCTGGAGCAGGTGGTGGTCACCAACTTCCCCTCCCTGCTGCAGTGAATACAGGCCCGGCGGCACCGGCTCGTCGCCTGGCATCCCCTCTGTCGCCATCACCGCTGTCCTGCGCCGTCCCATCCTGCCGCCGATTCTCGGGGCGGGGCTGTGACCCCACAATTGTCAGATCCTGCAATTGACAACCTTCTTTGTGTGGTTTCGGCCCGGTTTTCATCAGTTTTATGAATGCATCAGAAAATGAATGAATTTCTCTGATTGCCCGTGCCCCCTTATAGTGCGTTTCTCACTTTCACAGGAACGCATCTCCATGTTCGCCACCACCCTGCAAGGCTTTACCCTCGGCCTTGCCATGATCATCCCCATCGGGGCCCAGAATGCCTTCGTGCTGAGCCGGGGCATTCACCGCAATCACCACCTGCTGACGGCGACCCTCTGCTGCCTGTGCGATCTCGTGCTGATCGGCATCGGGGTGTTCGGCGGGGCCAACCTGCTGGCAGCCAGCCCGATCGGTCTGGCCCTGCTGACCTGGGGCGGCGTGCTCTTCCTCGGCTGGTTCGGTATCCGTTCCCTGCGCAGTGCCTGGCGCGGCCAGGAGGCGGCCCTGGCGGACTCGCCCCGGTTGATGGGGGTGAAGAGCGTGCTGGCCATGACCCTCGGAGTCACTCTGCTCAACCCCCACGTCTACCTGGATACCCTGATGTTGCTTGGCTCCTTCGGCAGCCAGTTTGCCGAGGAGCTCAGACCCGCCTTCGCGGCGGGGGCTATGCTGGCTTCTCTGGTCTGGTTCTACGGACTGGCGTTCGGGGCGGCCGCCCTCTCCCCCTGGCTTGCCCGGGGCCGGGTGCAGCAAGCCATTGATCTTGTTGTAGGTCTCATCATGCTGGTGCTGGCGGTCAAGCTGGCATTGGGTGCCATACCGGCCTCATGAGGCTATTTTTGTGCCGGGCTTCATAAAAATGAGTCCCGGTGCCATCTGCTGACATATTCGTCTGTTAAATTCCCGGCGCTGGTAAAGCGTTACTCATAATAAAAGGGAAAAAAACAGTGAATAACACCATGAAGCTGGGGGCTATTGCCGCCATCGTGCTGCTGTCTGCCTGCAGCAACGAGAATGACAGCAAGGCGCAGCCGGGGACCGTCTCCCTGCGCCTGATCCAGACCTCTGATATCCACTCCAACGTGCTGGGGTACGACTACTACCAGAACAAGGAGGATCGCAAGTTCGGCCTCTCCCGCACCGCCCTGCTGATCCGCGCCGCCCGCGCCGAGAACCCCAACAACCTGCTGCTCGACAATGGTGACCTCATTCAGGGCACGCCGCTGGCGGACTACATCTTCGAGCAGTCCGGTGCCGGCTATCTCGAGAAGCAGGCGCACCCGGTGTTCAAGGCGATGAACGAGCTGGGTTACGACGCGGGCAACCTGGGCAACCACGAGTTCAACTACGGCCTGGACTACCTTGGCAAGGTACTGGCGGGAGCCGACTTCCCCTATGTGAACGCCAACGTGTTCGAGGCGGGGGCCTTCAAGCGCGATGCCAAGGGACAAATTGACTGGAGCGGCAACAAGTTCACCCCCTATCTGCTGCTGGAGCGCGAGGTGACCGATGACAAGGGCCAGCGCCAGCGCGTCAAGGTGGGCATCCTGGGTCTGACCCCGCCCCAGGTGCTGCAGTGGGACAAGCGTCATCTGGAGGGCAAGGTGGTGGTGGCCGACATGGTCGAGACCGCCAATCACTATGTGCCCGAGCTGCGCGCCAAGGGCGCCGACATCGTGGTGGTGGTGGCTCACACCGGCATCAATGCCAGCAGCTATGAGGCCATGATGGAGAACTCCGCCTGGCATCTGGCCAAGGTGAAGGGGGTGGACGCCCTGATGCTGGGCCACGCCCACAAGAACTTCCCCGGGGACTTCCCGGATCTGCCGGAGGTGGACAACCAGGCCGGTACCCTGAGCGGCATTCCCACCGTGATGCCCGGCTACTGGGGCAACCACCTCGGCATCATCGACCTCAAGCTGGAACAGGTGGACGGCAAGTGGCAGGTGAAGCAGAGCCAGGCCAGCCTGCGCAAGATAGACGCCAGCGAGGGCAGTGCGGTGGATCAGCGGGTGGTGGACCTGGTGCAGGCCGACCACGACGCCACCAACCAGTGGCTGGACGAGCCGCTCGGCAAGATCACCTCCCCCATCCACAGCTTCTTCGCCCTGGTGCAGGACGACCCCTCGGTGCAGCTGGTGAGCGATGCCCAGCGCCGCCACGCGGAGCAATTGCAACAAGACGGCCTGCTCAAGGAGTCCTACCCGATCCTCTCGGTGGCGGCCCCCTTCCGTGGCGGTCGCAACGGCATCAACGACTTCACTTACGTGGCTCAGGGTGACATCTCCCTGCGCAACGTCTCCGACCTTTACATCTATCCGAACACCCTGCAGGTGGTCGAGGTGAACGGGGCCACCGTCAAGGAGTGGCTGGAGATGAGCGCTGGCCAGTTCAACCAGATCGACACCGGCAAGACAGAGGTGCAGTGGCTGGTGAACGAGAGCTTCCCCACCTACAACTTCGATGTGATTGACGGGGTCAACTACGAGGTGGACATCACCCAGCCGGCCCGCTACAGCAAGGACGGGGTCAAGGTGAGCGACGGCCAGCGCATCAGCGGCCTCACCTTCTACGGCCAGCCCGTGGACCCGGCCCAGAAGTTCTACGTGGTGACCAACAACTACCGCGCCAGCGGCGGCGGCCACTTCCCGGGCATCGACGGCAGCAACATCGTCCATGAAGATCCCTTCGAGACGCGGGAGATCATCGCCCAGTACCTGAAGGCCCAGTCTGCGGACAACCCGGCCGGCTTCAGCCCGGCGGCCAACAACAACTGGCACATGAAGGCCCTGCCCGCCAACGTGGACGTTCGCCTCTACTCCTCGCCGACCGACGAGGCCAAGGCCCTGGCGGGGGCGGATCTGTCGTACCAGTCCACCCTGCCGATGGATGACGCCAAGCACCCCGGCTACGCCATCTACCGCCTGATCCGTCAGTAAGGCAGACGCCGGCAGCCAACAAAAAAGCCCTCGCAGTGCGAGGGCTTTTTCATGGGGCGCGGTGCCATCCTGCCCTGTCGTCTGGACTTGCCCGGTCGACGGGGCGGGAGGGCATCAGTAGTAGCCGGGATCGTCCGGATTGGGGCGGGTCTTGAAGCGGCGGTGCAGCCACATGTACTGCTCCGGCGCCTTGCGCACGGCGGCTTCAATCTCGCGGTTGGCGCGGCTGGCGTCGGCCAGATCGTCGCCGCTCGGGTAGCCTTCCAGCGGGGCCCCGATATGCAGGGTGTAGCCCTCCCGGGTGCGGATGTTGTAGCAGGGCAGGGTGACGGTGTTCTTCACCCGGGCCAGGGTGGCGGTACCCGTGATGGTGGCGGCCTGCTCCACCGCGAAGTAGGGCACGAAGACGCTGGCATGGCTGCCGTAGTCGTGATCCGGTGCATACCAGAGGGCGTCGCCGTTGCGCAGCGCCTTGATCATCCCCTTCACGTCCATCCGGTCCACCAGGTATTTGTTGGAGGCGCAGCGACCGTGGTACTGGGCGTACTCCAGCACCGGATTGGTGTTGGGGCGATAGACGCCGACCCCGGGGCGCACCAGGCCGAAGCAGCGGGCATTGAGCTCCAGCGTCAGGAAGTGGCAGGAGAGCAGCAGCATCCCCTGGCCCTTCTCCATGGCGTTGATGACGTGCTCTTCCCCTTCCACCTTCATCAGGCGGCGCATCCGCCAGTCTGGCCAGAACCAGGCCATGCCCACCTCGAAGATGGCGCAACCCACGCTCTCGAAGTTCTGCACCAGGAGGGCTTCGCGCTCATCCCGGCTGAGCTCGGGCATCGCCAGCTCCAGGTTGCGGCGGGCAATCTTGACGCGGGATTTCAGCAGCTTGCGGGCCAGGGTGCCGAGCTGGCGGCCCAGCCACATCTGGCTGCGCCAGGGCAGCAACACCAGCAGCCAGAGCAGGGAGAGGCCCAGCCAGCTCCCCCAGTAACGGGGATGGAACAGACGGGGTTCGAGGCGGGGAGCGTGTTCTTGGGCCATGAAGAGTCTCTTGTTCGCAAAGGCAAAGGGGGGAGTCCGACCGAACCGGGGGGCCTGTGTGGGGTGGCCCGGCGCGGATGCGGTCACTCGCATGTCGAGGATTCTATCCGAAAAGCGGGGGCGGGCGCGAATCGCCGTCATCTGGTCAGAGGGGGCGTCAGGGGGCCGGGCCGTGCTTTTTTCACGCCCCGGAAAAGAGTGTGATAAAATCGGCCGCTGAATTTTTCAGGTTTTGAGAGCCGATACAGATGAAAATCACCCTGCCCGAGTTTGAAAAAGCCCGCATCCTGGTCGTTGGCGATGTCATGTTGGATCGCTACTGGCATGGCCCTACCGGCCGGATCTCCCCCGAGGCGCCGGTCCCCGTGGTCAAGGTCGAGCACATCGAGGAGCGCCCGGGTGGCGCCGCCAACGTGGCGCTCAACTCCGCCGCCCTCGGCGCCCAGGTCGTGCTGCTGGGCCTGACCGGTCAGGATGAAGCCGCCGATGCCCTCGCCAGCCAGATGGTCGGTGTCAAGGTGGCCTGTGATTTCGTGCGCCTGACCGACTATCCGACCATCACCAAGCTGCGGGTGCTGTCCCGCAACCAGCAACTGCTGCGCCTCGACTTCGAAGAGGCCTTCCACGACGTGGATGCCAGCCTGCTGATGGGCAAGGTGGAGCAGGCGCTGCCCCAGGCGGACGTGATGATCCTCTCCGACTACGGCAAGGGCGCCCTCAACGATGTGCCCGGTATGATCCGGCGTGCCCGCGCCGCCGGCATCCCCGTGCTGGTCGACCCCAAGGGGACCGATTTCGAGAAGTACCGCGGTGCCACCCTGCTGACCCCCAACATGTCCGAGTTCGAGGCCGTGGTGGGCAAGGTGAAGGGGGAAGAAGACCTGGTCGCCAGGGGGCTGGAGCTGGTCAAGCGCTTCGAGCTGGACGCCCTGCTGGTCACCCGTTCCGAGAACGGCATGACCCTGATCCGCGAAGGGCAGCCCGAGCTGCACCTGCCGGCCCAGGCCCACGAGGTCTATGACGTCACCGGTGCCGGTGACACCGTCATCTCCACCCTGGCGACTTCCCTTGCCGCAGGCAAGAGTCTGGATGAGGCCTGCGCCCTGGCCAACACCGCCGCCGGCATCGTGGTCGGCAAGTTGGGGACCTCCACCGTGAGCCCGGTGGAACTGGCCAACGCCCTCTACACCGAGCAGGAGACCGGCTTTGGCGTCATGTCCGAGGCCCAGCTCAAGGTGGCCGTCCAGGCCGCCCGTCTGCGCGGCGAGAAGGTGGTGATGACCAACGGCTGCTTCGACATTCTGCACGCGGGTCATGTCTCCTATCTGGCCAATGCGGGCAAGCTGGGGGATCGCCTGATCGTGGCGGTGAACACCGACGAGTCCGTGCGTCGCCTCAAGGGGCCGGGTCGCCCGGTCAACCCGACCGAGCGCCGTATGACTGTGCTGGCGGCCCTGGGTGCCGTGGACTGGGTGGTCCCCTTCAGCGAAGACACTCCCCAGCGTCTGATCGCCGAGATCCTGCCAGACCTCCTGGTCAAGGGGGGCGACTACAAGCCCGAAGAGATCGCCGGTTACGCCGAGGTGACCGCCAACGGCGGCGAGGTGCGGGTGCTGAACTTCGAGGACGGCTGCTCCACCACCGACATCATCAAGACCATCCGCGAGCGCGGATAAGCGTAAAACCCGGCCAAGGCCGGGTTTTTTGATGGGGCTGCCGGGTCGGTGACATGGCCGCTACCTGGCAGGCCCCGACCAACGCACTTCCAGCGGCGAACAGAGATGAAAAAGGCGACCCCGGGGTCGCCTTTTCTCATGGTGTGCGCCTGGCTCAGGATTTCTTGGTGACCTGGGCGGCGGGCATCAGACCCTGGTTCACCTCTTCCAGATCCTTCTGCTCCAGGATGCCGGCGGCCTGCTTGAGGGAGAGGATGCTGAGGATGTAGTTGTAGCGGGCCTCGGAGAGCTTCTGCTTGGCCTGATACAGCTTGCGGGTGGAGTCCAGCACGTCGACGATGGTGCGGGTACCCACCTCGTAACCGGCCTCGGTCGCTTTCAGGGCGCTGTCGGCGGAGATGACGGACTGGCTGTAGGCGCGGACCGAGCCGATGCTGGCGTTCACGTTGTTGTAGGAGGAGCGGACCGTGCTCTGCACCGAGCGGAAGCTGCGCTCGAGCTGTTCGCTGGCGGCCACGTAGTTGAACTGTGCCTGCTTGACCTGGGAGGTGGTGGCCCCGCCGGTGTAGATGGGCAGCTTGAAGGTCAGACCGATATTGGCCTGATTGTCATTGCCGCCCGGAATGTTATCAAGCTTGTAATCGGTATTGCTGGTTTGCAGTCCGGCACCCAGATCCAGCGTCGGCTCATGGCCGGTTTTGGCCAGATCGATCTGCTCCTTGGCGATGTCCTTGCCGATGCGGGCGCTGTGCAGCTCCAGGTTCTTGTCCAGGGCCAGTTCCAGCCACTTGTCGGAGTTGAACGCGGTCTTCTGCGGGCTGAAGCGATCGGTGTTGAGCACATCCAGTTGACGGTGGTCGATACCGGTCAGCTCGCGCAGGCTCTCGTAGCTGTTGTCCAGGGTGTTCTCGGCATTGATCTCGTCCGCCAGCGCCTGATCGCGCTCGGCCTCGGCCTCGTGCACGTCGGTGATGGCGGTCAGGCCCACTTCGAAGCGCTGCTGGGTCTGTTCAAGCTGACGCTCGACCGCGGTCTTGTTGGCACGCACGAATTCCAGGGTATCCATGGCCTTGAGCACGTCGAAGTAGGCCTGGGCGGTACGCAGCATCAGGTTCTGGTACTCGAGGTTGTAGGCCACGTCGGACTGGGTGGCGCTCTTCTCGGTCAGATCCAGGTTGACCCAGTTGCTGCGACGGTAGATGGATTGATCCAGGGTCACGGAGCCGGTAGCGCCCGTGTTGGTCATGGTGTCGTTCTTGTTTTGCAGGTAGTTCAGGCCGGCGCCCAGGTTGATCTGGGGCAGCAGGGCTGCACGGGATTCGTTGATCTTCTCGAAGGCCTGGTCCCGCTTGGCCTTGGATTCCAGCAGCTGGGTGTCCTTGATCTGGGCCTGTTGGTAAATATCGAGCAGGTTTTCGGCATGAGCGGCGCCGCTCACACCCAGCATCACCATGACTGACAAGAGTGTTCTTTTCATATGATAGTTTTAACCTTTTGTATCAACCCAAAGCTGTCCGCTGGATGAAGGGGGGATTGTCACCGACCAAGCTTGATTTCAGCTTAACCACTCTACTATAAGCAGATTTCATTGCGAACTGTCTCTTTTCCAGCTGCGGAAACGTCAAGGTCCGGGGCGAGTTTTCTCGGCAACGCGCCTAGCCAAATGCCCTGTGGCTGCTAAAATCCTTCCCTCATCGTCGGCGAGAGCGAGTGAATGAATGTTCATTCATGCCCCCGAATATTATGGTCAAACCAAGCCAAGTCAAGCTGGCAGGAGTCTCGAATGTCACAGCAAGCCTTGCCTCAAACCTGCCACTACTCCAGCGATGATGTGAAAATCATTGAAAAATCAGCTGGATATAATGGCTTCTTCAAGGTGAATGTCTACCGCCTGCAACACAGGCTGTTTGCCGGTGGCTGGAACGCCCCCATCGTCCGGGAACTGTTCGAACGTGGCCATGCCGCCGCCCTGCTGCCTTATGATCCGGTGCGGGACGAGATCGTGCTGGTGGAGCAGTTTCGCATCGGCGCCATGGAGACCAGCGCCACCCCCTGGCTGCTGGAGCTGGTGGCCGGCATCATCGATGAAGGGGAGACCGCCGAGGCAGTGGTGCGGCGCGAGGCGGTGGAAGAGGCAGGGATCGAGGTGGGACGCTGCGAACACGCCATCAGCTATCTGGTGAGCCCGGGTGGCAGCACCGAGCGCATCGAGGTGTTCGTGGGCGAGGTGGATGCCAGTCAGGCCAAGGGGATCCACGGTCTGGCGGAAGAGGGGGAAGACATCCGGGTCCACGTGGTGAGCCGCGAGCAGGCCTATGCCTGGCTCAAAGAGGGGCGCATCGACAATGCCGCCTCCGTCATCGCCCTGCAGTGGCTGGCCCTGAATCACGGCGAGCTGCGGGCACGCTGGCTGGCGGGGCGCTGAGGTGACGCTCGTTCAGACCCGGGTCAGGTGCCCTGTGTCCGACTGGCACACTGTGCAGTGGGTCCACCCTTCATGGACCCTGATTGAGGGAGCCGCGACATGTCATTAGTCCAGAGCCCGATGAAGCGCTATGTGCCTGATTTGATGTCCTTGCAGCGTACCTGCGAGGTCAATTACATGGCGCTGATGAAACTGTTGCCGCCCGGTGGCAGCGTGGGTGCTGAGCGCCGCTATCAGGTCGGCAACGGCCTGCAGTTCCAGCTCACGGTGACAGAGGAGAGCCGCTTCACCAGCCAGGTGATCCTGGCCCAGCACAACCCCGAATTGCCGAGCTACTTGCAAGCCCGGATAGAGATTCGTTTGTATCATGATGTGCGAATGGCGGAAGTGTGTGCGGCGCAACAGATTTCAATGTTGCAACCACGTTATGATTATCCCAATCAAAAAATGCATCACAGGGATGAAAAGGAGCAGGTAAATCTATTCTTGGCCGATTGGTTGAGATTTTGTCTCAAACACGGCACCAGCCTGATTAACATCCTCTAGTCGAACCCATAAAAAAGAAGCGTGATTTTGGAAACAGAGCTACCTCAGGCGCCGGACGGCAGTGTGCGCCTGTTACAGATTACCGATACCCATCTCTTCGCCAGTGCCGAGGGGCGGCTGCTGGCCGTGCCCACGGCGCAGAGTCTGGCCGCCGTGCTGGAGCGGGTGCAGGCCAACGAGCACCCGTTCGATCTCATCCTCGCCACCGGGGATCTTTCCCAGGATCACAGCCCGGAGTCCTACCAGCGCTTCGCCTCCATGATGGCGCCCCTGGCTCGCCCCATCTACTGGTTGCCCGGCAACCACGACGACGGCCCCCTGATGACCGAATACCTCCATGCGGCCGGCATCAGCGAGGCCAAGCAACTGGTAGGCGAGCACTGGCAGGTGATCCTGCTGGATACCCAGGTGCGCGGCAAACCCCACGGGGTGCTGGGGGATCACCAGCTGGCGGCCCTGGATCAGGCCCTGCGCCAGCATCCCGAGCGCCATGCCCTCATCGCCCTGCACCATCAGGCGGTGCCGGTGGGCTGCGCCTGGCTGGATCAGCACAACCTCAAGAATGCCGACGACCTGTTCGCCGTGCTGGCCCGCCACCCGCAGCAGAAGACCATCCTGTTCGGCCACGTCCATCAGGAGTTTGACGAGGTGCACCACGGAGTGCGGCTCATCGCCAGCCCCTCTACCTGCATCCAGTTCAAGCCGCTCTCCGACGGTTTCGCACTGGACGAATCCGGCCCGGGCTGGCGCTATCTCACCCTGCACCCGGATGGCCGGGTGGCGAGTCAGGTGTGGCGCCTGCCGCTGGGGCAGTTCGTGCCCGACCCCAATGCCACCGGTTACTGAGGGGTTGCCATGAAGCCCGTACTCCTCTACCTGCACGGTTTCAATTCATCCCCCGGCTCGGCCAAGGCGCAGCAGATGGCGGCCTGGGTGGCAGAGAACAGGCCCGATATCGAGGTGGTGATCCCGGCCCAGCCCAACACCCCGGCGGCCGCCTGGGCTGCCATCGAGCAGGCCATCACCGACCTGAAGGCCCGCCACGGCAGTGCCCTGCGACTGGGCGCCGTGGGCAGCTCCCTCGGTGGCTTCATGGCCACGCGAGTGAGCGAGATGTACGGTTGCCGCGCTGCCCTCATCAACCCGGCGGTGCGCCCCCACGAGCTGCTCTGCGACTACCTCGGCCCCCAGACCAACCCCTACAGCGGCGAACGCTATGAACTGCTGCCTGTGCACATGGACGAGCTGAGAGCGCTGGCGGTGCCGGTGACTGCTCCCGAGCGGCTCTGGGTGCTGCAACAGCAGGAGGACGAGGTGCTCGACTATCGCAAGGCGCTGGACGAATACCGCTTTGCCCGTCTCTCCCTGGAGTGCGGCGGCGATCACGCCTTCACAGGCTTCGAGCGCTACCCCGCCCAGATCGTCCGTTTCCTCGGGCTCTAGCCATGCAGCCGCCGTTGGCCGCCTTCCTCGAACAGGTGCTGGCCACGGCCCAGGCGGGGCTCACCTATTCCCGCGATCCCTTCGACATAGCCCGCTTCGAGGCGCTGCGAGCGGCCACGGTGACGCTCATCGCCAGCCAGAGCGAGCTGGCCCCCGACGCCATCGGCGACTGGATTGCCCTCGACAGCGGCTATCCCACCCCCAAGCTCGATGTGCGGGCCTTCATTCAGAACGATGCGGGCCATGTCCTGCTGGTGCAGGAGCGCAGTGACGGTTGCTGGACCCTGCCGGGGGGCTGGTGCGACATCGGCGATTCGCCTGCGGACGCCGTGGTGCGGGAAGTGGTGGAGGAGACCGGCCTCGTCTGTCGGGCGGTGCAGCTGCTGGCCCTGTTCGACAAGCTCAAGCATCCCCATCCCCCGCAGCTGCCCCACGCCCACAAGGCCTTCTTCCTGTGCGAGGTGACGGGCGGCGCTCTGCTTACCGACACCGATGAAACCAAAGGGGCGGAGTACTTCCCCATCGACGCCTTGCCCGAACTCTCCCGCCACCGGGTGGTTGCGTCCCAGTTGCGCACCCTGCATGACCATCTGTCGCAGGGGCGGGGGGATACCCTGTTCGATTAACCGGTTCGCAGCCTGACACTGCGGCAAGGAGGCAGCATGATCACACGCATCGGCAATACCCCCATCCAGAAGAAACACAAGGCAAGCTGCCACTGCGGCGCCGTGGTGCTGGAGCTGACCCTGCCGGATGGCGTGGTGGATCCGCGCCGCTGCGACTGCTCCTTCTGTCGGCGGCGAGGGGCCATCGTCGCCTCGGTGCCGCTCTCCGGCATCCGCATCCTGCAAGGGGAGGCGGCGCTTCGCTGCTACCAGTTCAACACCCGCACCGCGAAACACTACTTTTGCAGCGTCTGCGGCATCTACACCCATCACCAGCGCCGATCCAATCCGGCGGAATATGGCTACAACCTCGCCTGTCTGGAGGGGGTCAACCCGTTCGATCTGGGAGAGGTGCCGACCCGCGACGGGGTGCATCACCCTGCAGATACCGTAGCCGATTGAACGCGAGGTGACTGCCCGACGGGTGGCGGGGAGGACGGGCGAGGCGTTGCCGCGTCACTCCCGTGACGACATCTCAGGGGGTCATCTGCTTGTGTAGCCCCCGCCATGGCTGTGTTAACCTTGCCCTGTCCGTCTCCCGGCGGACCCCGGCCTCTCTCTTCATTCCATCTCTGCCAACAGGGGGCACACCCGTGACGACTGCTTCAGCGCTGCCGGATCTGATCCTCGGGGCCTCGCTCTATTTTCCGCCCCTGTTCAAGGCTGTGCTGCTCGGCCTGCTGGGCTGGCTGCCGCTGCACCATCTGCTGCGGGACTGGCTCTACGGCGGCGAGGTCTGGCACCCCCTGCTGATGGATCTCTCCCTCTTCATCCTCGCCGTCAGCGGCGCCCTATGGATATTGCTACATGGCTAAATCACCCCTTGCGACCCTCAAATACTTCTCCACCCTGCTGGTCTTTGCCCTGGCGCTGGTGTCGCTCTGGTGGCTGTGGAACGACTACATGCAGGGTCCCTGGACCCGGGATGGCAAGGTGAGGGCCGAGCTGGTCAGCATCACGCCCCAGGTGTCGGGCAAGATCGTCAGGATAGGGGTCAAGGACAACCAGCTGGTGAAGACGGGGGACCTGCTCTTCACCCTGGATCCCGAGCCCTATCGCATCGCGCTGGACAACGCCAGCGCGGCCCTGGCCAAGGCCAGGTCGGATCTCGACAAGGCGGAGCACGAGGCGAATCGTCGCCAGAGCCTCTCCCGCACCGTCATCTCCGCCGAGGCGGTGGATGAATCCAGGCTCAATGCCCAGGCGATGAAGGCGGCCTATGAGGTGGCCCAGGCCAATCTGGAGCAGGCCAGATGGTCCCTTGCCCGGACCGAGGTCCATGCCGCGAGCGACGGCTACATCACCAATCTGCAGGCCAGGGTCGGCAACTACGCCACCGCCGGGGTGCCCCTGGTGGCCCTGATAGACACCCACTCCTTCTATGTGCAGGGCTATTTCGAAGAGACCAAGCTCAGGCACATCGCCCCCGGCAAACCGGCCGAGGTGGTGCTCTACAGCGGGGATCGGGTACTCAGGGGGGAGGTGGAAAGCATAGGGCGCGCCATTCACGATCAGAGCCTGGAAGGCAGCGAGGGGCTGCTGCTCGACGTCAAGCCGAACGTGCCCTGGGTGCGCCTGGCCCAGCGGGTGCCGGTGCGGATCAGGCTGCTGGCGATTCCCCCGGATCTGGTCTTGATCGCGGGCACGACCTGTACCATCACCATAGGGGACTAGAGTGATCCCCTCGCTCTGGCGCCAGACCCCCTGGGGCAAGGCCAACGGCGGACAGTGGCGCTACGCCCTGCGCAATGCCCTGGCCATGTGCCTGTCGCTCTGGCTGGCGTTCGTGCTGCAACTCGACTCTCCCTACTGGGCCATGACCTCCGCCGCCGTGGTGAGCTTTCCCACCGTGGGGGGCGTCATCAGCAAGAGCCTGGGGCGGGTGGTGGGCAGCCTCATCGGCGCCATGGCGGCGGTGATGATCACCGGCCTTGGCATCGGTGATCCCTGGCTCTTCAGCCTGCTTATCGCCCTCTGGCTGGGGGGTTGCACCTACATCTCCAACCACCATCAGAACAACGTCTCCTACGGTTTCGCCCTGGCGGGCTATACCGCCGCCATCATCGCCTTCTCCTGCGTCAACCTGACCGACCCGCAACATATCTTCGACATCGCCCAGGCCCGGGTGAGCGAGGTGATCGTCGGCATCCTCTGCGGCGGCCTGATGATGATGATCCTGCCGAGTTTCTCCGATGGCGAGACCCTGCTGGACTCCCTTGGCAAGAGCCAGACCCGGCTGCTGGAACATGCCCAGCTGCTCTGGCTCGGGGAGACGGGCGCCGATGTGCGCACCGCCCACGAGGGGGTGATCGGTCAGATCCTCACCCTGAACGTGCTGCGCATCCAGGCAGTCTGGAGCCACCACCGCCTGCGTCGCCACAACCAGTTGCTGAACTATCTGCTCCATCGCCAGCTGAGGATGGTCAGCCTCATCTCGGGGCTGCGCCGCATGCTGCAACACTGGCCAGAGGACGCAGTCGACCCGGCCCCCATGCTGGCCGCCGTGCTGCGGGAGCTGGGACAGGGGGGCTGCGACAAGCTGCGCATCGCCCGCCTGATGGCACCCTTCGTGGCCCGTTCGGGGGACGATTATCGCTGTCAGGCCTTCTGGCTGCGGCTGCGCCACTTCTGCTGGAGCTACCTGGAGTGTCAGCGCTGGCTGGAAAGGCTGGCCCGCCACGATGGTCAGGAGTGGCCGGCGCCGCCGCGCCACAGCTCTCTGACCAGCCACACCGACGGCCTGGAGGCGGCCTACAACGGGGGGCGTACCTTCCTCTGCGTGATGCTGGGCTGCACCTTCTGGATCCACACCCAGTGGGATGCGGGCGCCGCAGCCCTGACCCTGCTCGCCATCTGCTGCGTGCTCTATTCCGCCACCCCGGCCCCGGCCAAGGGGGCCCAGACCATGCTCAAGGCCATCGTGCTGCTCAGCTTTATCTGCTTCGGGGTCAAGTTCGGGCTGATGATCCGCATCGACGACTTCTGGATCTTCTGCTCCCTGCTGTTCCCCGCCCTCATCACCCTGCAACTGCTGAAATTGCAGCGCCCCCAGGGGGCGGCGCTCTGGGGCCAGCTCATCGTGCTGCTCGGCTCCTTCCTCGCCATCACCAATCCGCCGAGCTACGACTACCTCGCCTTCGTCAACAGCAGCCTTGCCCAGGCACTGGGAGTGATGAGTGCAGGGCTGGCGTTCCAGCTCCTGAGGCCCAGCTCGGATCGGCGCAAGAGCCGCCGCCTGATGCATCGTCTGCGGCGGGATTTCGTGGACCAGCTGGCCCCGGCCCCGCATCAGAGCGAGGGGGAGTTTGAATCCCGGGTCTATCACGCGGTGAGCCAGCTCAGCCAGAGTCAGGATCAGGGGGCCCGGCTCTGGGTGCTGCGCTGGGGCGTGGTGCTGCTCAATTGCAGCCATATCGTCTGGCAGCTCAGGCTCTGGCGCAGCCGGGATCCGGCCCTCTATCTGGTGCGGGACGGCTGTCTGCGCTGCCTGAAAGGCATTCTGACCGAAGGGGGCGTGCAGCACGAGACCCTGGGGCGCACCCTGGCGGAGCTGGACCGCATCAGCCAAGGGCTGGGGGAACATGCAGACCCGGCGGCCCGGGCACTGGCGGGACTGGTGTGGCGACTCCATTGCTCCCTCTCCCAGCTTGTGCAGGCCCTGCCCGGGGAACCCGCCTGATCCCGTGCGGGGAGGCCGGAGCCCCTCTGGATCACCCTTTGCGAGCGCCCCATTTGTCCCGGGCCCTCCTAGCGAGTAAGATTCCCCCCAAACGTCAATTCGCAAGGCCCTCCATGTCCACTCAATACAATGCGGATGCCATTGAGGTCCTCAATGGCCTTGAACCGGTGCGTCGCCGCCCCGGCATGTACACCGACACCACCCGGCCCAATCACCTCGGCCAGGAGGTCATCGACAACAGCGTCGACGAGGCGCTGGCGGGTCACGCCCGCAATCTGGAGGTGATCCTGCACGAGGATCAGTCCCTCGAGGTGATCGACGACGGTCGCGGCATGCCGGTGGACATCCACCCGGAGGAAGGGGTCTCCGGTGTGGAGCTGATCCTCTGCAAGCTGCACGCGGGGGGCAAGTTCTCCAACAAGAACTACCAGTTCTCCGGCGGCTTGCACGGGGTGGGGATCTCCGTGGTGAACGCCCTCTCCGATCGGGTCGAAGTGACTGTGCGCCGGGACGGCCAGGTCTATGACATCGCCTTCGAGCGGGGCGAGAAGGTGTCTGATCTGACCATCACAGGCACCTGCGGCCGTCGCAACACCGGCACCCGGGTGCGCTTCTGGCCGGAGGCGCGCTACTTCGATTCGCCGCGCTTCTCGGTTTCCAAGCTGGAGCACCTGCTCAAAGCCAAGGCCGTGCTCTGCCCGGGCCTCACCATCAAGTTCCTCGACAAGAACACCGGCATCAAGTTGGAGTGGTGCTACGAAGACGGCCTCAAGGATTACCTCATCGATGCGGTCAAGCAGTTCACCTGCCTGCCGGAGCAGCCCTTCGTCGGTTCTTTCAGCTCCGAGCAGTCGGCGGTGGACTGGGCTCTGTGCTGGTTACCGGAAGGGGGCGAGTGCCTCGCCGAATCCTATGTGAACCTCATTCCCACCGCGCTCGGTGGCACCCATGTCAACGGCCTGCGCCAGGGGCTGCTCGATGCCATGCGCGAGTTCTGCGAGTTCCGCAACCTCTTGCCCCGCGGGGTCAAGCTCACCCCGGAAGACATCTGGGATCGCTGCGCCTACATCCTCTCCATCAAGATGCAGGACCCGCAGTTTGCCGGCCAGACCAAGGAGCGTCTGTCGTCCCGCCAGAGCTCGGCCTTCGTGTCGGGCGTGGTGAAGGATGCCTTCAGCCTCTATCTGAACAGCAACACCGAGCTGGCCGAACAGCTGGCGGAGCTCTGCATCTCCAGCGCCCAGCGCCGGATGCGCGCCGCCAAGACGGTGGTGCGCAAGAAGATAACGCAAGGCCCGGCCCTGCCCGGCAAGCTGACCGATTGCGGCTGCGCCGACCCCATGCAGGGGGAGCTCTTCCTGGTGGAGGGTGACTCCGCGGGCGGCAGTGCCAAGCAGGCGCGGGATCGCGAATTCCAGGCCATCATGCCCCTGCGCGGCAAGATCCTGAACACCTGGGAGGTGGAGGCCGGTCAGGTGCTCGCCTCGCAAGAAGTACACGACATCTCGGTGGCGATCGGGCTCGACCCCGACTCCGACGATCTCAGTGGCCTGCGCTACGGCAAGGTGTGCATCCTGGCGGATGCGGACTCGGACGGTCTGCACATCGCCACCCTGCTCTGCGCCCTCTTTGTGAAGCACTTCCGCACGCTGGTGGAAAAGGGCCATGTCTATGTGGCCATGCCGCCCCTCTATCGTATCGACATCGGCAAGGAGGTCTTCTACGCCCTCGACGAGGACGAGAAGAACGGCGTGCTGCAACGGGTCGAAGCCGAGAAGAAGAAGGGCAAGGTGATGGTGACCCGATTCAAGGGGCTGGGTGAGATGAACCCCAAGCAGTTGCGGGAAACCACCATGGATCCCAACACCCGCCGCCTGGTGCAGCTCACCATGGGCGCGGAAGGAGGGGCAGAAGGGGAAGATGGGGACGAGACCCTGCAACTGATGGACATGCTGCTGGCCAAGAAGCGCGCCGGTGATCGCCGCGAATGGCTGGAAGAGAAGGGCAACCTCGCCATCATCTAAAGCGAGTCGCAAGTACCCCGGCCCTCCCCTTCGCAAGGGGAGGGGGCCAAGCCTCTCCTCCCCCTCATGGAGGGGGAGGTTGGGAGGGGGGCTTGTGATTCACCGTCGGCCCCCTGCCGACCCGCATTTCCGGCGTGCCCTCTGAGGGCGTGCCATAGCAAGAGAACAACCTTATGAGTGATGCTATCGAGCTCAGTCTGTTGGATGAAGTAGAGCGCCAACCAGCTCCCGAACCGAAAGAGATAATCACATGAGTGATGCCATCGAGCTCAGTCTGGACGGGGTAGAGCGCCAGCCAATGCGCACCTTCACCGAGCAGGCTTACTTGAACTACTCCATGTACGTCATCATGGATCGGGCCTTACCGCATATCGGCGACGGCCTCAAGCCCGTGCAGCGGCGCATCATCTACGCCATGAGCGAGCTGGGGCTGTCGGCGCTGTCCAAGCACAAGAAATCCGCCCGTACCGTGGGTGACGTGCTGGGTAAATACCACCCCCACGGCGACAGCGCCTGTTACGAAGCCATGGTGCTGATGGCCCAGCCCTTCTCCTACCGCTACCCGCTGGTGGACGGTCAGGGCAACTGGGGGGCGCCGGACGACCCCAAATCCTTCGCCGCCATGCGTTACACCGAAGCGCGGCTGTCGCGCTTCTCCGAGCTGCTGCTCTCCGAGCTCGGCCAGGGCACGGTGGAGTGGACGCCGAACTTCGACGGCACCATGAAAGAGCCGGTGGTGCTGCCCGCCCGCCTGCCGCACATCCTGCTCAACGGGGTGACCGGCATCGCGGTAGGCATGGCGACCGATATCCCGCCCCACAACGCGCGGGAAGTGGCCCACGCCTGCGTGGAGCTCTTGGATAACCCCAATGCCGGCCTGGATGCCCTGATGGCCCATGTGCAGGGGCCGGATTACCCGACCAACGCCGAGATCATCACGCCGCGCGACGACATCCGCAAAATCTACGAGACCGGCAAGGGCTCCATCAAGCAGCGGGCGGTGTGGAGCGAGGAGGATGGCGACATCGTCATCACGGCGCTGCCCCATCAGGCCTCCGGCGCCAAGATCATGGAGCAGATTGCCGCCCAGATGGTGGCCAAAAAGCTGCCGATGGTCACCGATCTGCGGGATGAATCGGACCACGAAAACCCGACCCGTCTGGTGATAGTGCCGCGCTCCAACCGGGTGGACGTAGAGGGGCTGATGGCCCACCTGTTCGCCACCACGGACTTGGAGAAGAACTACCGGGTCAACCTCAACATCCTGGGTCTGGACAACCGGCCCCAGGTGAAAGACCTCAAGACCATCCTCACCGAGTGGCTGAGTTTTCGCCGCGAGACGGTGCGCCGCCGCCTGCAGTATCGCCTCGACAAGGTGCTGGCGCGCCTGCACATCCTCGAAGGCTTGCTCATTGCCTACCTCAACATCGACGAGGTGATCGAGATCATCCGCACCGAGGAAGAGCCGGGTCGGGTGATGATGGAGCGTTTCAACATCAGCGAGACCCAGGCCGAGGCGATCCTCGAGCTCAAACTGCGCCACCTGGCCAAGCTCGAAGAGTTCAAGCTGCGCGCCGAGCAGAATGAACTGGCGGAAGAGCGCGACAAGCTGGAACTGATCCTGGGTTCCGAGCGCCGTCTCAGCACATTGCTCAAGAAAGAGATCCTGGCGGATGCCGAGAAGTACGGCGACGATCGCCGCACCCCGCTGGTGGAGCGCGCCACCGCCGTGGCCCTGACCGAGAAGGAGCTCACCCCGAGCGAGCCGGTGACCGTGATCCTCTCCGACAAGGGGTGGGTGCGCGCCGCCAAGGGCCACGACGTGGACGTGGAGGGCCTCTCCTACAAGGCGGGAGATGGCTATCTCGCCCACGCCCATGGCCGCAGCAACCAGCAGGCGGTGTTCCTCTCCACCCTGGGACGTACCTACTCGCTGGAGGCCCACACCCTGCCGTCGGCCCGCAGTCAGGGCGAGCCGCTCACCGGCCGCTTCGCGCTGGGGGCCGGTGAAGAGGTGCGTCATCTGGTGATGGGTAACGAGGGCGAGCCGTATCTCATTTGCTCCGACGCCGGTTACGGCTTCGTCTGCCAATACGACGACCTGACGGCCAAGAACAAGAACGGCAAGGCGCTGCTGACCGTGCCGGAAGGGGGCATCGTCATGGCGCCCCAGAGGATAGGCGCGCCGGACACGGATCTCTGCATGGCCATCTCCAACGAGGGGCGCATGTTGCTGTTCCCGCTCAATACCCTGCCGGTACTCGGCAAGGGCAAGGGCAACAAGCTCATCAGCATCCCCTCTGCTCGCGTGAAGGCGCGGGAGGAGTTTGTGGTGATGGCCGCCGTCATCCCGCAGGGCCAGTCCGTCACCCTGTTTGCCGGCAAGCGCAAGCTGACCCTCAAGCCATCTGACCTTGACTACTACCGCGGCGAGCGCGGCCGCCGCGGCGCCAAGTTGCCCCGCGGTCTGCAGCGAGTCGATCGCATCGAGATTGAACCCGTCGCCGGCGCCGAGCCGGCAGCCGGGGACAGGGCCGACGCATGATCATTCTCTGCACAAGTTGATCAAGTCTCGATCAGTTGAACGGCTCCAAGTACGATTTTAATTGTACCTTGCGTTGCCAAGCTGTAAATAGTCGAGATCTTAACCAACTGTTTATTATTATGGCCCAGAAGTCTTTGCTCGACTACCTTGAATCAATTCCAGACCCACGCAATCAGGCCAAGTGCTCGCATATCTTGTCAGAGGTTGTTTTCATGGCCATCTGCGCCATGATGTGCGGTTTTGATACTTGGAGCGAGATTACCTTGTTTGCTCAAGAGCGAGAGCCATGGTTCCGGCGCTGGTTGAGCTTGCCTGGCGGCATTCCATCACACGACACATTCAACCGCATTTTTGCCACTCTGCCTCCCGCCAGTCTGAAATCCATTTTTCAAGCGTGGATCGGCGACATCATGGGCGATGATAAGCTGGTTGGCCAACTAGCGGTTGATGGTAAAGCTCTTCGTGCTACCGCTAAAGGGCGAGGTGCCAACGCTGTTCATATGGTCAATGTCTGGTCAACTGAGCTGGGGATGTGTGTTGGCCAGCAAAAAGTCGCTGACAAATCTAACGAGATCACGGCAATACCTGAGCTACTCCAACTTCTTGAATTAAAAGGGTGTTTAGTCAGTATTGATGCGATGGGTACACAGGTAAAAATCGCCGACACCATCCTCAAAAAGTCGGGTGATTACCTGCTTGCAGTGAAAGACAACCAACCTAGCCTCAATACTGAAGTAAAAGAACAGTTCCAAGCGTATTGGGATAAGAATGAAACCGATGTTTCGGGGCACGGCTTTACTGAACAATTTGACTCAGAACATGGGCGAAAAGAGCATCGACGTTGTTGGGTTCTGATGGTTGATGAAAGCATGCCAGTTTGCCAGCAGTGGAAAGCGAAGACGATCATAGCCGTGCAGGCTGAGCGAATTGAAAATGGCAAAGGCTATGATTTCGTGAGATTTTATATAAGTAGCCGAGCGTTGGATGCCACCTCAGCGCTGAAGGCAACCCGAGCGCACTGGTCGGTAGAAAATCTGCTGCACTGGACTTTAGATATTGCGTTCGGAGAGGATCAACTTCAGGCCAGAGCGGGCTTCGCTGGGGAAAACTTAGCGGTCATCAGGCAGTGGATACTGAACATGCTGAAGCAAAACAAATCACGTAATCTAAGCATGGCCAACAAGCGCAGGCTCTGCTGTCTGAATGAACAATATTTGTTCGAATGTATGGGGTTGTTCAAAGTATAAACACTGATGCGTCAGCCCTGGCGAAGGATGCATCCTTCCCTGCTTGGTTTGCGTAGCCAAAATGTTGAGTGTGGTAACGCTACATTCGACCCTTTTTAAGAAATGAATGTGGTGAACTGTTGAATTCCTCTCAGACGGTGCCACGGTGTTGCATCTTAAATCCTATCAGGGTGCTATAACGCGGCTCCCTGATGTATCGGGCGGTGTCGTGTACACGTAAGTATTCACCGGAACAGTATTGACACAGGAAAAATGAGACGATCGTCTCTTGATCCCACTTTCCTGCTTGCTTGATCCTGCTCCTTAGATACGCTCCCCCCGGCGTTTTTCAAGATAGTTGTCGCGCAAAGCTGTTTTAAGCAGCCTCTTTTTGCTCCGGCTCGGGTTTCTCGGGCCGCTCCGGATTTAGCATCACGGCACCGATAGGTGTCCAGTCTCGCGTCTTGCCACTCCACCTCGCTGGGTGTTGTGCTCGGGCGGCCTGGTACACAGCATCCCGTTTCGCCAGCAGGGCTTT
>NZ_JALIHH010000193.1:733-1497 GCF_022869435.1 Aeromonas sp. LsrichE-8G | reverse complement strand
CGTGAATACATAGCGTAGCGAGGCGAACCGGGAGAACTGAAACATCTAAGTACCCCGAGGAAAAGAAATCAACCGAGATTCCCTCAGTAGCGGCGAGCGAACGGGGATTAGCCCTTAAGCATCTTGGAAGTTAGTGGAACGGTCCTGGAAAGGCCGGCGATACAGGGTGATAGCCCCGTACACGAAAACAACCTTGATGTGAAATCGAGTAGGGCGGGACACGTGACATCCTGTCTGAATATGGGGGGACCATCCTCCAAGGCTAAATACTCCTGACTGACCGATAGTGAACCAGTACCGTGAGGGAAAGGCGAAAAGAACCCCTGTGAGGGGAGTGAAATAGAACCTGAAACCGTGTACGTACAAGCAGTGGGAGCCCTTCGGGGTGACTGCGTACCTTTTGTATAATGGGTCAGCGACTTACATTTTGTAGCGAGGTTAACCGTATAGGGGAGCCGTAGGGAAACCGAGTCTTAACTGGGCGTCTAGTTGCAAGGTGTAGACCCGAAACCGGGTGATCTAGCCATGGGCAGGTTGAAGGTTGAGTAACATCAACTGGAGGACCGAACCCACTAACGTTGCAAAGTTAGGGGATGACCTGTGGCTGGGGGTGAAAGGCCAATCAAACTCGGAGATAGCTGGTTCTCCCCGAAAGCTATTTAGGTAGCGCCTCGGACGAATACTACTGGGGGTAGAGCACTGTTTGGGCTAGGGGGTCATCCCGACTTACCAACCCCATGCAAACTCCGAATACCAGTAAGTAC
>NZ_JALIHH010000193.1:0-723 GCF_022869435.1 Aeromonas sp. LsrichE-8G | reverse complement strand
GCCAATCAAACTCGGAGATAGCTGGTTCTCCCCGAAAGCTATTTAGGTAGCGCCTCGGACGAATACTACTGGGGGTAGAGCACTGTTTGGGCTAGGGGGTCATCCCGACTTACCAACCCCATGCAAACTCCGAATACCAGTAAGTAATATCCGGGAGACACACGGCGGGTGCTAACGTCCGTCGTGAAGAGGGAAACAACCCAGACCGCCGGCTAAGGTCCCAAAGTTCTGGTTAAGTGGGAAACGATGTGGGAAGGCTCAGACAGCTAGGATGTTGGCTTAGAAGCAGCCATCATTTAAAGAAAGCGTAATAGCTCACTAGTCGAGTCGGCCTGCGCGGAAGATGTAACGGGGCTCAAACCAGGCACCGAAGCCGCGGATTCACGCTAAGCGTGAGTGGTAGGGGAGCGTTCTGTAAGTCTGCGAAGGTGTATCGAGAGGTATGCTGGAGATATCAGAAGTGCGAATGCTGACGTAAGTAACGATAAAGGGGGTGAAAAGCCTCCTCGCCGGAAGACCAAGGGTTCCTGTCCAACGTTAATCGGGGCAGGGTGAGTCGACCCCTAAGGTGAGGCCGAAAGGCGTAATCGATGGGAAGCAGGTTAATATTCCTGCACGACTTGTAATTGCGATGGGGGGACGGAGAAGGCTAGGTGGGCCAGGCGACGGTTGTCCTGGTGAAAGTGCGTAGGTGGTGTTTGTAGGCAAATCCGCAGACACAAC
>NZ_JALIHH010000017.1:0-15960 GCF_022869435.1 Aeromonas sp. LsrichE-8G | reverse complement strand
GTCACGCTCTTACTTTGCGGGCTCTTGCGGCGGAGCACCGTTGGAGGTGATCAAGCAATACATTCAAAACCAGCGGGGCTGACGCCCCGGCGAAATTCCCCTCCCACCTACGTCGGAGGGAGTCCCCTTTCGCATTTAAGATGGGGCTTTTGCCCCGACCAAGACAATAATCCTGTCTTGCCTGCTGCCGGATGCAGCAGTCTCTTGTGCCATGGAGTCGCACGGGAGCAGGTTCAAGGCTGACCACATTTACGACAGAGACGTCATTTATGATCAAAAAACTCATTCTCTCTACCCTGCTGCTGTGCGGGCTGGCCAACGCCGCGCCCACTTCCACCCTGGATGCCGTGCTGGAGCGCGGTGTGCTGCGGGTCGGCTTCGATGCCGGCTATCAACCCTTCGAGATGACCAACAAGCAGGGCCAGTACATCGGCTTTGACGTGGATCTCGCCAAGATGGTCTCCAAGGAGATGGGCGTGAAGGTGGAGTTCGTCAACACCGCCTGGGACGGCATCATCCCCGCGCTCTTGACCGACAAGTTCGACGTCATCATGGGCGGCATGACCGTCACTCCCCAGCGCAACCTGCGCGTGAACTTTGCCGATCCCTACATCGTCGTCGGCCAGACCATCGTGCTTCGCAAGGACAAGGCGGGCGAAATCAAATCCTTCCAGGACCTCAACGATCCCAAATACAAGATCGCGGTCAAACTCGGCACCACCGGCGAGCAAGCGGTCAAGCGCATGATCCCCAAGGCCACCCTGCTGCAGTTTGAAACCCAGGATGACGCCAAGCTGGAAGTGATCAACGGCAAGGTGGATGCCTTCGTCTACGACCTGCCCTACAACGCCATCTTCGCGTCCCAGAACCAGGGCGCCGTGGTGCACCTCGACAAGCCGTTCACCTTCGAGCCGCTGGCCTGGGCCATCCGCAAGGGGGATCAGGACACCCTCAACTGGTTCAACAACTACCTGCGCCAGATCAAGGGCGACGGCAGCTACGACCGTCTCTACAAGAAGTGGTTTGAATCCACCGCCTGGCTGAACCAGCTCAAATAACCTCTCAAAGGGGCGGCATGCCGCCCCTTCACGCAGACTCCCCACACGATAACGACAAAAGAGGTTGTGACAGTGATCAACCCCAAACTCACAAGACAGATGGAAAAACAGCCCAATCAGCTGCTCTGGCACGGGATCTTCCTGCTGCTGGTGCTGGCCGCCATTTTCGGCATCTACAAGGCCGTGCAGGCAGTGGATTACACCTGGCGCTGGGAACGCATTCCCCAGTACATCGCCTATCAGGCAGAACAGAAACACTATGCCGAGTTTGACGGCACCGTGGTCGCGGACAAGGGACAGCTCTTCCTGCAAGACGATCTCGACCCCAGCCGCCGTCAGGCCATCGCACCCAAGGGCTCCCAGCTGGCTGAAGGGGATACCGTCTTCCTCGGCGATACCCTGGATGTGCAACTGAGCTGGACCGCCGGCCCCATTGCCTGGGGAGTCTGGGTCACGGTCAAGCTCTCCCTGGTGGCGGGCATCTTCGCCATCCTGCTTGGCACCCTGGCCGGGCTCGCCCGCCTCTCCCCCAATCCGGCCCTGCGCAACCTGGCCGTGACCTATGTGGAGCTCATCCGTGGCACCCCGTTGCTGGTGCAGATCTTCATCGTCTATTTCTTTATCGGCACCGTGCTGAACCTCGACCGATTCACCGCTGGTGTGGCGGCGCTCGCGGTCTTCACCGGCGCCTACGTGGCGGAAATCGTGCGCGCCGGCATCAGCTCCATTCACAAGGGGCAGATGGAAGCGTGCAGAAGCCTTGGCATGACCTCGGCCCAGACCATGCGCTACGTCATCCTGCCCCAGGCCTTCAAACGGGTGCTGCCACCGCTCGCGGGTCAGTTCATCAACCTCATCAAGGACTCCTCTCTGGTCTCCGTCATCTCCATCACGGATCTCACCAAGGCGGGGCGCGAAGTGGTCAGCTCCACCTTCAGCCCGTTCGAGGTGTGGTTCACCGTGGCTCTGCTCTATCTGGTGCTGACCGGCACTCTCTCCTTTCTGGTGCGTCGTCTGGAGGTGAAATATGCGCGCAGCGACTGATCCCGTTATCAAGGCGCCATCGGTGTCGAAATGTTCTGCCATCACCGGCACTCACTGCCCCTTCCCGGTGCGTCGTCTGGAGGTGAACTATGCGCGCTGCAACTGATCCCATCATCAAGGCGACCGGTGTAGAGAAGTTCTACGGCACCGAGGTGCACGCCCTGAAAAACGTCAGCACCCAGGTGGCCGAAGGGGAAGTGGTGGTGATCGTGGGGCCGAGCGGCTCAGGCAAGTCCACCTTCCTGCGCACCCTCAACCAGCTGGAGACCATCAACGATGGCAATATCGTGGTCGACGGCATCAGCCTCACCGAACCCGGGGATGTCAACAAGCTGCGGGAAGAGGTGGGCATGGTGTTCCAGTCCTTCAATCTCTTCCCTCACCTGACGGTGCTGGACAACATCACCCTGGCCCCCCAGAAGGTGAGAGGGCTCTCTCGCCAGGAGGCTGAGGAGCGGGCCAAGGCCCTGCTGCTCAAGGTCGGTCTCTCCAACAAGGCCCAGAGCTACCCCTCCCAGCTCTCCGGCGGCCAGCAGCAGCGGGTGGCCATCGCCCGGGCGCTCGCCATGCAGCCGCGCATCATGCTGTTTGACGAGCCCACCAGCGCCCTCGACCCCGAAATGGTGGGAGAGGTGCTGGACGTCATGAAGGGGTTGGCCCGCGAAGGGATGACCATGGTGGTGGTGACTCACGAGATGGGCTTTGCCCGGGAAGTGGCGGACAGGGTGCTCTTCATGGAGAGCGGCGAGCTGCTGGTGGACGAGAAACCCGCCGACTTCTTCGACAATCCACCCTCCCCGCGCCTGCGCCAGTTCCTGAGCCAGGTGCTATAACCCGCGATGCACCAACACGAAGAGGGAGCCCATGGCTCCCTCTTCTATGCTTGCCTTCTTCACTCCCCCAGATCATCTCCCTGGTGCATTCCTTTTCGCAGCCTCTTGCCATCGGGTTGTCACCACGCCAACGAGCAAGGATGTTAATGAAATTTTAAATTCATCCGGTATGCTGACATCCAACTGGTCCAACCGGATGGCTCACATGGATGTGCAACTGCTCCTGCTCTACCTCTCGCCCCTCTTTCTGGTCTTCATCGGCTGGGAGATGCTCTACCTGCGAAAACACGGCGCCGCCTATCCCACGGCGGGTTACCAGTGGAAGGATCTCTTCGCCAATGCCACCCTGGCACTGATGCATCAGGGGGGCGATGCCCTGGCAGCCATTGCCATTGCCATTGCCATTGCCATCGCCTATCTCTATGACACCCTTTGGGGCTGGCGACTATTCGATATCGAACTGAACCTCTGGAGCCTTTTGCTGCTCTTTCTGTTGCAGGATCTCTGCTACTGGCTGTTCCACTTCGCGAGCCACCATGTGCGCTGGCTCTGGGCCTACCACGTGGTGCACCACAGCTCGGAGCGGCTCAACCTCTCCACCGCCTTTCGCCAGAGCCTGATGTATCCGGTCTCCGGCATGTGGCTGTTCTGGATCCCCATGATCCTCATCGGCTTCCCCCCCGAGGCGGTGGTGGCCACCGTACTCTTGAGCCTGGGTTTTCAGTTCTTCGTCCACACCCAGGTGGTGGGCAAGCTGGGCAAACTTGAATGGATCTTCAACACCCCCTCCCACCACAGGGTGCACCACGCCAGCAACGCCAGATACATCGATCGCAATTTCGCCGGCGTGCTCATCATCTGGGACCGGCTGTTTGACACCTTCGTGGAAGAAGACTTGGGCGAGCCGTGCCGTTTCGGCATCACCAAGCCAATCCACAGCTTCAACCCCCTCACCCTCACCTTCCACGAGTGGCGCGACATGCTGCAAGAGGCCCGGGGCCTCCCCTGGCGGCAAAAGCTCGCCGTGTTGTTTGGCAAACCGGCGGGCCCCACCAGCGGTTGACCCACCGACCAGGATAAAAAAAAAGAGCGCCCAGGGGCGCTCTTTTTCATGACAGGGACACCCCCGGGTCAGACGTGAACGAAGGACCAGACGGCGGGGATCAGGCTCAGCAGCGTCACCCCGGCCAGCAGCCGTTCGCGCCCGCTGAGCCGCTGTTCGGCGCCGAGCTGGCGACGGCTGTAGAGAAACAGCAGCAGACCCGGCCCGTAAAGCAGAAGCGACAGCAGCAGGTACTCCACCCCGGCGGCGTAGAGCAGCCAGAAACCATAACCGCTCGACACCAGCGCCACCACCCGCATCAGGCCGCGGCCCTGCCCACCCTTGCCACTGAAGACCAGCTTGAGCAGGAAGAGGCCGATGAGCAGGTAGGGCACCAGGATCATGGAGGTGGAGATGAGCAGCAGGTTGGTATACCCCTTGCCAAGCAGCCACACCAGCAGCAGGCAGCCCTGCACCGTCAGGCTGGTAAGCCAGAGCGAGGCGATGGGGGTGCCGTTGCGGTTCTCACGCCGGAAGATGGCCGGGAAGGCCCCGTGACGCGCCGCGCTGAACGGCACCTCGGCCGAGAAGAGGGTCCAGCTCACGTAGGAGGCGAGCACCGACACGATGAGGCCGGCGCTGATGAGCAGCTTGCCCCAGGAACCCGTCATCTGGGCCATCAGTCCCGCCATGGAGGGGTTGGGCAGGGCCGCAAGCTCCGGGCGGCTCAATATTCCAAGCGCCAGCACCGAGATGAGCACATAGAGCAGCAGCGCCAGCACCACGCCGAGCACGGTGGCGGTGCCCACATCCCGCTTGTTTCTCGCCCGGGCCGAGAGCACCGCTGCCCCTTCGATGCCGGTGAAGACCCAGAGGGTGATGAGCATGGTGTTACGCACCTGCTCGGAGACCGGTACCGCCAGGGTGCTGCCCTCCTGATCCGCCGCAAAGGTGACCGGATCGAACCAGTAGCAGGCGAACAGGATGAACAGCAGCAGCGGCAGGCTCTTGGCCAGGGTCGCCACCAGATTGAACAGGGCCGCCTGCTGTACGCCTCGGGCCACCAGCAGGTGCACCGCCCAGAGGATGCAGGACTCGCCGATGAAGGCCGCCAGGGTGTTGCCCTCGCCAAACCAGACCCGCTCCGGCGTGTCGACGAAGCTGCCCAGCGCCGCGAAGGCGATCACCAGATAACCCACCACGCCGATGGTGGCACAGAGCCAGTATCCCCAGGCGGAGAAGAACCCCACCAGCTCGCCAAAGCCTGCCCGGGCATAGCTGTAGATGCCGCCGTCGAGCTCGGGTTTGAGCCGCGACAGGTAGAGGAAGCTCATGGCCAGCGCCAGTATGCCGACCCCGGTGACGGCCCAGCCGATCAGCACGGCGCGGGCGCCCGCCACATCGGCCATGTTCTGGGGCAGGCTAAAGATGCCGGCCCCCACCATGGAGCTGAACACCAGCGCCGTGAGGGACCAGAGCCCGATCTTGCTCTCTTTCATGGGCGCTCCTTAACGCAGCCGGCTGGCCAGCGCCTCGATGTGTTCCGGGCCGATGCCGCAGCAGCCGCCGATGAGGTTTGCCCCGGCTCTGCGCCAGCGCTCGGCCCAGCCGAGGTAATCCAGCGGCCCCAGATCGCCACGGATCTCGTCCAGACCGTCATTGGCAGTCGCCTCCTTGGGCTGGGGCGGGAAGGCGTTGGCATAGGCGCCGAGGCGAACGTCGGTGCGCCCCTGAACCTGCAACGCGGCGACGGCCACCTTGAGCGCCCCTTCAATCACCTCGGGCTGGCAGCAGTTGAACAGGATGGCATCCACCCCGGCCGACGCCAACGCGGTCACGGCATCCGCCACCCGCTCGCCGGAGCGCAGGGTGGGCTCACTGCCCGGCGCCTCGTCTTCCAGAGTAAAGGAGACCCAGAACGGCTTGCCGTCCTCGGGCAGCAGGGCCTTGAGGGCCAGGGGCTCGGCGATGAGGCTCATGGTCTCCGCCAGCCAGAGATCCACATGGGGTGACAGGGCACGGATAAGCGGTGTCGCCAGCTCGCTCACCCGCTCGGCCTGATAGAGGTCCGCACGATAGGAGCCAAAGAGCGGCGGCAAGGAACCAGCCACCTTGACGGCTCCCCCCTGCTCGTCGGCCACGTCTCGGGCCAGTTGCCCGGCCAGAGCCGCAAGTGCCTCCCCTTGGGCGGCAAAGCGTGCCTCGCCGATATGGAAGGGCACCAGGGCATAGCTGTTGGTGGTGATCACCCGGGCACCGCTCGTCGCATAGGCCTGGTGTACCTCGCGCACCGTCTCGGGCGCTTCCATCAACGCCAGTGCCGACCACTCCGGTTGACGGAACGGCGCACCACGCCGCGCCAGTTCACGGCCCATACCGCCATCGAGTACCCACAAATCCTGCTTGTCCATCTCTGTCTCTCTGCGTCTCCCCGCCATGACGGGTGTTTATTGTGTGAAACCACATTAAGCCATCAAAACATCTAGACGGCTAGAAATCCCAAATATCATGACCCAAAGTAGAACAAGAGGCAATCGGGGGCTACGAACAAATCCGGGCAAGCTCAGGATGATGGCGGCAAAGGGAGGTCTCCCCGGCACAGGCATCACCTGGCCAGGCGCTGAAACGACAAGAGGCCACCCCGGGGGGTGGCCTCTTGTGAAACAGGGGATCAAGGCGGGCACAGCCGCCGATAACCAGGGGCTCAGCGCCCGGCCAGCACCCGCTTGGTCTGCTTGACCCAGTCGGAGACCCGGCCCTGCTGGGGATAGCCCTGCCAGATCTGCTCCCACTGGGCGGGGCTGAGGGGGCGGCCCAGCCGACGCTGCACCCCGGCATAGAGGTAGTCGTGGGCCGTGGTGCGTGCCTGGGCCGAGGTGAGGAACTTGGCAACAGGGTCAGTGAGACGCACGTCCCTCATGCCGAGCAGCGGATAGTCGCTGTGCACCGCCGCCAGCATGGTCTCGCGCATGGCGGATTCGATGTAACCCCGGGCAAACAGGGCGGTGACCGATTCAAGCGACCCTTGATCCGGGCCGTGATACTCCTCGTCGAACACCGGGCTGGGCTCTGCCACGGCGCTTTGCACCACCGCATCGGGATCCTGCTGCGGGACCACCACGGCAGGCTGGGGAGCGACGGGTTTGGCAGGCGTCACCGGCTTGCGCGGTGCGCTCTGGCTGCAGGCACCCAGTGCCAGGGCGAGCGCCACACAGGCCAGCGCACGGGAATGAGTATTCATCTTCATGATTGCTAACGAACTCCTTTAGGATTCCTGAGCGGGCTTCTCATTGCTCGCAGGTTCTACCCGGGTGACCAGCAACTGGTCAATCTTGTAACTGTCGATGTCCACCACTTCGAACTTGTAACCGGCATATTTGACCGAGTCGGTGCGCTTGGGGATCTTGCGCAGCATGTACATGATGAAACCGGCGATGGTCTCGTAGTTCTGGTTTTCCGGGAACTCCTCGATGTCGAAGGCGCGCATCACGTCGGAGATGGGGGTCACCCCGTCCACCAGCCAGGAGTTCTCGTCCCGCTGGACGATCTGCTCTTCCACCACGTGGGTGGCCCACTCCCCCATGACGGTACTCATCAGGTCATTCATGGTGACGATGCCCACCACCAGGGCGTATTCGTTCATCACCACCGCAAAATCGCCGCGATGGTTCTTGAAGTATTCCATTGCCTCGTAGAGGTTGAGGGTGTCGGGAATGATGATGACGTTCTGCACCAGGGAGCCGCTGTTGAGATCGATGCTCTGGCCGCTGATGACGCGGATCAGCAGCTCCTTGGCATCCACGAACCCCTTGATGCTGTCGAGGTTGTGGTCGCACACCAGGAACTTGTTGTGGGGGTGCTCGGCGATCTTCGCCTTGATGCTCTCCTCCCCCTCTTGCAGGGTGAAGTAGATGAGGCTCTCCCGCGCCGTCATGGCGGAAGTGACACCCAGAGACTGGAGCTCGAACACGTTCTCGATGAGCTGGTGCTCCTCGCGCTGGATGACACCGGCTTCGGCACCTGCATCCATCACCGCATAAATATCGTCGGAGGTGATCTCGTCGTTGCGCACCATGGAGATGCGCATCAGCCGGAACAGGCCGTTGGCCATGCCGTTGAACAGCCACACCAGCGGCATCAGCAAGGTGACGCACAGCATCATGGGACGCACCACCACCACAGCGATCCGCTCGGGCATGGTCATGGCAAGGCGCTTGGGCATCAGGTCCGCTATCAGGATGAACATGCCGGTGACGAAGACAAACGAGGCCGCAGAGCTAATCTGGCCGAGCCAGGGCCCCTGGTAGAAGCCGGCAATCAGCTCCCTGATGGCGGGATTGAGGGCGGATTCCCCCAGGATACCGCCGAGGATGGCGACGGTATTGAGGCCTATCTGCACCACGGTAAAGAAGTTGCCCGGCTGGGCCTGCAATGCCAGCACCTTCTCGGCGTGGCGGTTGCCCTCGTCGGCCATCACCTGCAACTTGATCTTGCGGGAGGCGGCAAGGGAGATCTCGGAGAGTGAGAAGAACACGCTGCCGGCGACCAGCAGCATCAGAAAGAACAAACTATCGGCAAAACTCATGATTAACCTATTGCTACAGCCGCCTTAGCACAAGACGGCAAACTGGGCCCGGGAAACCGGACCGTGACTCCATCCGGGACTCACACAGGGGCCATATTCTAGCAGAAAAGCGCCCGCCGGGTGGCGTTATCTTGAACTGCCGTGCCATGCAATGAAAAAGGCGCTCAAAGCGCCTTTTTATTCAATCAGAGTTGGATTCCCGTCGTGCAGCCGCGACGGGAGCTCCACCCAAGGCGCCCCATCAGCCCTTGCCCAGCAGATCGCTCAGGTCATCGGCCTTGGTGTGACGCACATCCTTGCCCTTGACGTAGTAGACGATGTACTCGCAGATGTGCTGGCAGCGATCCCCGACCCGCTCGATGGCCCGTGCCGCCCAGAGCACGTTGAGCACCTGGGGGATGGTGCGGGGATCTTCCATCATGTAGGTCATCAGCTCGCGGATAATGGACTCGTATTCGCGGTCCACCTTGTCATCTTCCTTGTAGACCGCCAGGGCTGCATCCAAATCCATGCGGGCGAAAGCGTCGAGCACGTCGTGGAGCATCTTGATGGTGCGACGCCCCATGTTCTCCAGCGACACCAGCGGCGGCTGCGGCTTGTTGGCGTTGTCGGTCAGCATGCGGGCAATCTTGTCCGCCACGTCGCCGATCCGCTCCAGATCCGTGATGGTCTTGATGATGGCCATCACCAGCCGCAGGTCGGACGCGGTGGGCTGACGCTTGGCGATGATGCGGGTGCACTCCTCGTCGATCGCCACTTCCATGGCGTTGACCTTGTGGTCGTTGGCCACGATCTTGCGCGCCGCATCCAGATCCTGGCCATGGATGGCGGCGATGGCGTCGGTGAGTTGCTTCTCCACCAGCCCCCCCATCACCAGTACCTGATTGCGCACGCTCTCAAGCTCGGCATTGAACTGACCGGAGATGTGTTTGTTGAGGTTCATATTGTCCATACCAGTAATCCTTGTTGCTCCGATTATGCCTTAGCCGTTGAACTGACTGCCAATCTGTTTGTTGATGCCCATCTTGCTCATCTTGCTCATCTCAATCACCGGCATCCCTTAGCCGTAACGACCGGTAATGTAGTCTTCGGTCTTCTTCTTGGCCGGGGTGGTGAAGATTGTGTTGGTATTCGAATACTCGATGAGTTCCCCCATGTACATGAACGCGGTCTGATCCGAGACCCGCGCCGCCTGCTGCATGTTGTGGGTCACGATCACCACGGTGAACTGGCTCTTGAGCTCGTTGATGAGCTCCTCGATGGTGAGGGTGGAGATGGGGTCCAGCGCCGAGGTCGGTTCATCGAGCAGCAGCACTTCCGGCTCGATGGCGATGGCACGGGCAATCACCAGACGCTGCTGCTGACCACCGGAGAGGCCGAAGGCGTTGTCGTGCAGACGATCCTTCACTTCCTCCCACAGGGCGGCACCGCGCAGGGAACGCTCGGCGGCCTCGTCCAGGGTACGGCGGTCATTGATGCCCTGCAGGCGCAGGCCGTAGACCACGTTCTCGTAGATGGACTTGGGGAAGGGGTTGGGGCGCTGGAACACCATGCCCACCTGACGGCGAAGGGCGGAGACATCCACGCTCTTGTCATAGATGTTGTGGCCGTGCAGCTGGATCTCCCCCTCGATGCGGCAGATCTCTACCAGATCGTTCATCCGGTTGATGCAGCGCAGCAAAGTGGACTTGCCGCAACCGGACGGGCCGATGAAGGCGGTGACCTGACCCTTGGGGATCTTCATGTTGACGTTGAACAGCGCCTGCTTGTTGCCGTAGTACAGGTTGAGATCCTTCACCTCCAGCGCAGTCTGCTCCGGGGTCAGGTTGAGCAGGTCGGTGGCGGTGTGCGGGGCCGAACTCGGTGTTACGTTGATCATCTGTTTACCTCAAATTCTCTTGGTGGCAGCGGGCAAACGTCTTGCCCGCCGCCGGAATATCTGGTTGGCAGGGAAGGTCCCTGCCCGTCTCTGTAATGACTGGATTAATGTTCCAGCGACCGGAATTTCTCGCGCAGGTGGTTACGAATACCGATCGCCGTCAGGTTGAGGCCGACGATCACCGTCACCAGCAGGAAGGAGGTGGCGTAGACCAGAGGACGCGCCGCCTCGACGTTCGGGCTCTGGAAGCCCACGTCATAGATGTGGAAGCCCAGGTGCATGAACTTGCGCTCCACGTGCAGGTACGGGAAGTTGCCGTCCATCGGCAACGTGGGAGCAAGCTTCACCACCCCCACCAGCATCAGCGGCGCCACCTCGCCCGCCGCACGGGCAATCGCCAGGATAAGGCCGGTCATGATGGCCGGGCTGGCCATGGGCAGCACGATGCGCCAGAGGGTCTCGGCCTGGGTGGCACCCAGCGCCAGCGAACCCTGGCGAATGGTGCTCGGGATCCGGGCCAGCCCCTCTTCGGTGGAGACGATCACCACCGGCAGGGTCAGGATGGCCAGGGTCAGCGCCGACCAGATGACACCAGGGGAGCCGAAGGTCGGGCTCGGCAGCGCTTCCGGGTAGAAGAGGCGGTCGATGCTGCCCCCCAGGGTGTAGACGAAGAAGCCCAGACCAAACACGCCGTAGACGATGGAGGGTACCCCCGCCAGGTTGATCACCGCGATGCGGATGATCTTGGTCAGGCTGTTCTTGCCCGCGTACTCGTGCAGGTAGACCGCCGCCACCACCCCGAGCGGGGTCACGATGATGGCCATCAGGATCACCATGAAGACGGTGCCGAAGATGGCCGGGAAGACGCCACCCTCGGTGTTCGCCTCCCGAGGGTCATCGGAGACGAACTTGCCAATCTGGTGGAACCAGTGACCCACCTTGGCCATCAGGCTCATGTCGTTGGGCCAGACTACATCCAGCACCCGGGACATGGGCATGGTCACCAGCTCGCCGCGCATGTCCTTGACGGTGATGCTGTCTCTGTCCGCCTGGGTACGCAGGGAGAAGAGCTCTTTCTCCAGCACCTGGTAACGGTCGTTGAGCGCCTGACGCTCGCTCGCCAGCTCGGCTTTAAGCTGATCGGTCAGCTTGTCATCCAGCTCGGCCTTGCGCTCTTTCAGGCGCAGGCGCTCCAGCTGGTAGTTGATGCTGCCGATGGCCCCTTTTTGCAGGTCGTTGGCTTGGCTTGAGAGGCCGTTGGCACGGGCCAGCACCCGCTGCAAGGCGGGATGCAGATCCGTGGTCAGCTCCTGGCCATCTTCCTTCACCGAGGTGATGTAACCATAGAAGTTGCCGTTGGTGGCGCGTTCCACCATGGCGAGCTCCGCCGGCTGGGCGCGCGATTTGATATCGGTCTCCAGCACCCAGCGAAAATCGAGGTCCACGAACTCCCGGTTGCCGGTCTTGACCAGATAACGGGTAATCTCTTCGCGATCCTCCCCTTCCAGCGCCTGGCCTGCGGCGCGCAGGCGCTCCACCGGCACCAGCTCCCGGTCGTTGATCTCGCCAATCAGGACGCTCTTGTTGCCGCTTGCATCTTCAAGTTGCCACTCATAGATGGGATGGGGCCAGAAATAGACCAGACCACGCCAGCCAATCAGCAACAACAGACCCAGTACGGCCACCAGACTCAGGCTGACGGCGCCCCCCGTCATCCAGATCCAGGGGGCCCCCGATTTAAACCACTTACCCATTGTCGATTCCTTAGTCCTTACAGAGAGCTGTACTTTTCACGCAACCGCTGGCGGACGAATTCGGCCAGGGTATTGAACAAGAAGGTGAACACAAACAGCACGAAGGCGGCGAGGAAGAGCACCCGGTAGTGGGAGCTGCCCACTTCCGATTCCGGCATCTCCACCGCGATGTTCGCCGCCAGGGTCCGCAGCCCCTGGAACATGGAAAAGTCCATGATGGGGGTGTTGCCGGTGGCCATCAGCACGATCATGGTCTCGCCCACGGCGCGGCCAAGGCCCATCATCACCGCCGAGAAGATGCCTGGGCTCGCGGTGAGGATCACCACCCGGCTCAGGGTCTGCCACGGGGTCGCCCCCAGCGCAAGCGAGCCCTGGGTCAGGTGCTTGGGCACCGAGAAGACCGCGTCTTCGGCGATGGAGAAGATGGTGGGGATGACCGCAAAGCCCATGGCAATACCAACCACCAGGGAGTTGCGCTGGTCAAACTTGATGCCCATGTCGTGGGTCAGCCAGATGCGCGAATCACCGTGCATGAAGGCGTTCTCGATGATGGGGCTCAAGGCGAAAGCGCCCCAACCGATGAACAGCAGCACAGGGATAAGCAGAATGGCGTGCCAGCCTTCCGGCAGCCAGGTGCGGCCGCGCTCCGGCAGATAATTCCACACCAGGGCGGTGAGCAGCATACCCATGGGCAGCAGGATCAGCAGCAGGATCACCCCGGGCAGGGCCCCTTCGATGATGGGAGCGAGCCACAGACCCGCCAGGAAGCCGAGGATGACGGTCGGCAGCGCCGCCATGATCTCCACCGTCGGCTTGACGTATTTGCGCAGCCCCGCCGACATGAAGTAGGCGGTATAGATGGCACCGGCGACACCCAGAGGCACCGCGAACACCATGGCATAGAAGGAGGCTTTCAAGGTACCGAACACCAGGGGCACCAGGCTCAGCTTGGCTTCGAAGTCGTTGCTGGCGGAGGTGGACTGCCACACGTACTGGGGCTCGGGATAGCCTTCATACCACACCTGTTGCCAGAGGGCAGACCAGGTTACCTCGGGGTGATCGTTCTCGACGTCAAAGACCTTGAAGTCATCCCCCTGCTGGGTCAACAGCAGGTTGTGGCGAGGAGAGATGGTAACGGCAGTCAGGTTGCCCCCGTCAATCTTCTCGCCAAGCAGCTTGGCTTCACCGGTGGCATGGAAGAAGTTGATGGTGCCGTCGCTGCCGGCGCTGATGAAGCCCTTGCGAAAGTGCTCGGGGGTCAGCAGGGCGACCGGCGCGTCACCCTTGAAGTCACGGATCTGGGTGAACTGACGCTTGCCATCCTTTGTCACCTCGAACCACTGGGAGATGACGCCATTGTCGTTGCCCACCAGCAGGGAGGACGCACCGGAGAGCAGGGCCACCTGGGTCACGCTGGCATTGGGGGCGTTGATCTCCATAACGTCGCGCAGGGAAATGTCGCTCAGGTTGTGGATGTCATAGACCGACAGGCGGTTGCCCTCGCGCACGAACAACAGGCGCAGGTTCGGGGTCAGCAGCATCTGGTCAACATGGCGTGGCAGGGACGGAATGGTGTAGGTCTGGTTGCTCCACTCGATTTCGCCGGAGAGGAAATTCTCCTCGCCGCTCATCACCATCAGCACACCACGACCATCTTCGGTCACGGCCGCGGTCGCCATCTTGTCCTTGGTCGCCTCGAAGACCATGCGCGTCAGCGCCTTGCCCTGGGGATCGATCACCACGGGGGTCTCGCCGAAGGGATATTGCAGGCTGGGCTCGATGACGCGCACGTCATTGGGATAGGAGATCTTGAAATAGGGTTGCACCACCTGAGCCTTGCCGTTGGCAAACCCATAGGCGATGAGTTTCTGGCCCGGCGCAGGCGGCGCGACCGCCGTGATCTCGCCGTTCACCTGGGCCTCGCCAATCACCTGTCCGGTCTTGATCTTGCCATCCGGTTGCACGGCAAAGAATTTGACCTTCCCCTGGTCGCTGAAGCGGTAACCTATCTCGTTTTGCTCCTCGACCCCGAGCCAGGCGGTTTTGCCCTTGATGGGCAGGGTGAAGGAAGCGGTGCTCTCCATGCTGGCGCCATTGAAGATGGGCTTCACCACATAAAGCAGGTAGAAGAAGATAAGCAACAGCGCCACCAGCACCAGGGCTCCCCCTGTGGTGACGCCATATTTGGCCAATTTATCCTTGATCCGGCGTTTTCGACTGCCCGCCATGACCAGATTTAACGATTCCGATGACATGCAAGACCTCAATGTGAGCTAGGCTTGGCGGCATTATATGGCGGATGCATGACAGTTTTGTTACATCAACAGCGGCAAAGAGCGCAGGCTCCATCGGGGGGTGGCAGTTGGTATTCGGGGGGAAGCAGGCAGCCGGTCTGGCAGTGAAATAAAAGCAAACGGGGCCATCAGGCCCCGCTGTCATCTTGAGGAAGCGCCTCTTTCGCGGCGAGTCTGGCCGCCTTCTTCTCGGCGCGGCGCCGTTTGAAGAAATCCGACAGCTGGGCCGAGCAGGCGTCGGCGAGCACCTCCCCCGTCAGTACCACCTGGTGGTTGTGGCGGGGATCCAGCAGGATGTCGAACACAGACCCTGCCGCCCCCGTCTTCAAATCCCGGGCACCATAGACCACCCGCTTGACCCGGCTGTGGATGAGGGCGCCGGCACACATGCAACAGGGCTCCAGCGTCACATAGAGGGTGGTGTCGAGCAGGCGATAGTTTTCAAGCTGCTTGCCCGCATCCCGAAGCGCCATCACCTCGGCATGGGCGCAGGCGTCGTGCTCGCTGATGGAGCGATTCCACCCCTCTGCCACTATCTTGTCCCCCAGCACCAGCACGGCGCCTACCGGGATCTCGCCTATCCCCTCCGCCCTGGCGGCCAGGGCCATGGCATGGCGCATCCAGCGTTCGTCCTGCTCGCGCTGGCTGATCTGTGCTGCAACTTCAGATGGTTTCACGCCCTGATCCTCTCGTCGATATGATGTCGGCTTGCCTGGCCCCTGCACGGCATCGGCCGCGCACTCCCGGATTGCTGCGTCCCGGCCCTGGGCACACCGGGCCCCTTCCCCCTCGCGCTAGCCGGTAGCCCACGGCAGAAGATGCTGTCAATGAAAGAGAGGCCAAAGGCCCCGGCGACATCGGAACGCCCCGAGTTGGGTGTTCGCCACCCTGTGCCCGCCTAAGGGGGCGGCGATTATGCCAAAACTCCGGCCAGGGCCCAAGTTGCATCTTGGCTGAACAATAAAGAAGCAGTCGGCATCTCCCTGATAAAAAAGGAGTTGCGCCCGCCAAATCATCCGATTAGACTTCCTCCCCGTCAGCCGAGCTGACTCCGTCGGTGTGTAGCGCAGCCAGGTAGCGCATCTGCATGGGGTGTAGAGGGTCGGAGGTTCGAATCCTCTCACACCGACCAAATTCCCCGAAAATAGCCCAGTCAAACGACTGGGCTATTTTTTTGCCTGCACACCCGACGCTTGCCTCTTTTTCCTCTCGCCTCCCCCGTTCATCGGGTCGCCGCTTTTTATTGGCATGAATTTTATACAGAACCATTTGAAGCTTTCATAAAGTGCCGCTAGGATACGCAACTTTTCCGCCGGCCATAAAAACAGGTTCTTCGCGGGATCTTGGGGAAGTGGAAGTTGACAGACAGGGTGCTGGTAAACTGGCTGTCTCCAAACACACCACCACCATCACCCTGCTGTCGCCGTGCATCATATTGATATTGCCTCCTTCTGGCCAGGTTATACCGTCA
>NZ_JALIHH010000192.1:0-323 GCF_022869435.1 Aeromonas sp. LsrichE-8G | reverse complement strand
AGGACCGTTCCACTAACTTCCAAGATGCTTAAGGGCTAATCCCCGTTCGCTCGCCGCTACTGAGGGAATCTCGGTTGATTTCTTTTCCTCGGGGTACTTAGATGTTTCAGTTCTCCCGGTTCGCCTCGCTACGCTATGTATTCACGCAGCGATACCTAGCTTATGCTAAGTGGGTTTCCCCATTCGGAAATCCGTGAGTCGTAATGTCTCTTACCGACTGCTCACGGCTTATCGCAGGTTAGTACGTCCTTCATCGCCTCTGACTGCCAAGGCATCCACCATGTACGCTTAGTCACTTAACCATACAACCCCAAGAAGTGTCG
>NZ_JALIHH010000191.1:0-1349 GCF_022869435.1 Aeromonas sp. LsrichE-8G | reverse complement strand
TAAGAAGTTGCTTGAGGTACTGGGTTGCATTGATAATAGTCATGGCTTCGGGCGTGTCGGTTTTTTTTGCGATTAAATCAGATCACAAACGAAGCCTTTTTTCTATCTATTTCAATTGGTTGTAGCTAAAGATCCTGTACATGATGGCGCCCTGGATCATGACGGCCAGCTGGTCGGCATGACGGTGGACATGCTGGACAAGATCCGCACACGCACCGGCCTCACCTTCGAGTTCGTGCGGGCAGACTCCGAGCGTCAGCTGGCAAAAGCCATGCAGTCAGGCGCCATCGACCTCATCGGCGCCATCTCCCAGCAGGTGGCCGAACACTACGGGCTGCGCACCTCGGTGCCCTACGCCACCGACAACATCTATGTGATCCTCACCCGCCAGGAGGAACAAGGGATCGACACCATCCGGAGTCTGGCGGGCAAGACGGTGGCGATGACGCACCATGTGCCCCTCGCACAGAGACTGGAGGGTAGCCGCATCACCCAGGTGGAGAGTGCCGCAGAAGCGATGGAGGTGCTCGCCCAGGGACGGGTGGATGCCGCCATCGTGCCCCTCTATTTTGCCCGCCATGCGCTGGACAATGACCCCCAGAGCCCGCTGCGCATCGCCGGCCCCGCCGATGACGAGCCGATCCGGATGGGGTTTGCCAGCCTGCCCGGACAGGGGATGCTGATGGGGATCCTCGACAAGACCATCCTCGCCATCCACCCCAACGAGCTCGCCATGATGAGTTACGAGTGGCGCAACCGCAAACTGCCGGTTCCCGGCTTCATGGATCGCCACGCCCACATCGTCTACCTGGTGTTCGTGGGGCTCCTCACCCTGGCGCTGGTGCTGCTCTATCGCAACCGCATGTTCAAGCGGATGGCCAGCGCCGAGCAGGCTTCCCGCCAGCAACTGGAGGCCCATGTCAGGTTCATCCGGGCACTGGGGGAGAGCCTGCCCCACCCCATCGTCGTGCGGGACAAGAGCGGCAAGGTGCTGCTGTGCAACAGCAAATACCTGACCCAGCTCGGCGCCGAGCCAAAGGCCATCCTGGGTCAGCCCTTCGCCCAGGGGCTGTCAGGGGTGATCGATGCAGGCAGCATCGCCGTGCTGGAGCAGGACTTTGCCAGGGTATTGCAGGAGGGGCAGCCCATCTTTGCGGATCGCCTCTTCCATCACAGGGGAACCCAGAGCGACATCTATCACTGGTTGACATCCTCCCCCACCTTAGCGCTTCGCGTCACAGGAGGGGGATTCCCATTACTGGGTGATAGCTGCTCGCGCAGTACCGGGTTCCTGCTTCATCGGGCGGCCTGATTGCACCACGCCTCCACAGGCTAAAACGGCGTGTCCC
>NZ_JALIHH010000190.1:0-524 GCF_022869435.1 Aeromonas sp. LsrichE-8G | reverse complement strand
CGTCGACGAGGACAACTGACCTCGTTGCCAGAGCGGCAGCAATACGTTGCATGGTGGCGCGAAGCGCTTGAAGCTGGCGCCCGCAAGCATCCTGCGGCCGAGGTGTTGGGGCTGAGTCTGCGCACGCTCCAGCGCTGGTTGGCCGGGCCTGAGCTGAGTGCCGATAGGCGACCGGATGCGGTTCGTTCCATACCTGCTCATGCATTGAGCCCAGAGGAGCGGCAGGCCGTGCTGGACGTCTGCAATAGCCAGGAGTTCGCCTCGTTGCCGCCGAGTCAAATTGTGCCACGGCTGGCCGACCAGGGGCGCTACTTGGCCAGTGAGTCGAGCTTCTATCGCATCTTGCGGGCGGCTGACCAGCAGCACAGGCGTGGCCGTAGCCAGCCACCGCGTCATGTGCCGGTACCAACCAGCCATACCGCGACTGGGCCCAATCAAGTGTGGTCCTGGGATATCACCTACTTGCCGTCACTCGTGCGCGGCCAGTATTACTACCTCTATCTGATAGAGGACATCTACAGCCG
>NZ_JALIHH010000189.1:0-522 GCF_022869435.1 Aeromonas sp. LsrichE-8G | reverse complement strand
AGCCAGCCACCGCGTCATGTGCCGGTACCAACCAGCCATACCGCGACTGGGCCCAATCAAGTGTGGTCCTGGGATATCACCTACTTGCCGTCACTCGTGCGCGGCCAGTATTACTACCTCTATCTGATAGAGGACATCTACAGCCGCAAAGGGGTGGGCTGGGAAGTGCATGAGCAAGAGTGCGGTGAACGGGCGGCGGCGTTGCTGCAACGGAGCATCATCCGCGAGCAGTGCTGGAAGCAGCCGCTGGTCTTGCACTCGGACAACGGCGCGCCAATGAAGTCAGTCACGCTGCTGACCAAGATGCATGACCTGGGTGTCACGCCCTCGCGGGGACGGCCTCGGGTCAGCAACGATAATCCGTACTCGGAGTCATTGTTCAGGACGCTGAAGTACTGTCCGCAGTGGCCATCAGACGGCTTTGCCAGTCTGGAAGCGGCCAGGGAGTGGGTGCGCGACTTTATGGCCTGGTATAACGAAGAGCACCGGCATAGCCGTATCCGCTTCGTCACACCCAACGAG
>NZ_JALIHH010000188.1:0-565 GCF_022869435.1 Aeromonas sp. LsrichE-8G | reverse complement strand
ACCTGATGACGTTGGTATCCTCGCCATGGCCAACGCGCTTGTTGCATAGCTGATTTCTGCTGATTGCCCCGGTGACAGGCAGAAGCTCAGTGGTAAGCCATGACCGTCCGTGACCAAGTGAATTTTGCTGCCGAAACCTCCCCGCGAACGGCCAAGGGCTTGATTCATTGAGGTGTTTTTTTACGTGCACCGGCAGCATCTTTGGATGCTCTGACATTGGAGCCGTCCAGGCACCACAGGTCGAAATCGATGAGCCCTTCTTCATTGAGCTTGAGTTGCAGCGCTTCCAGAATGGCATCAATCCGGCCTGCATCCTGCCAACGCCGGAAGGTGTTGTAGACCGAATTCCATGGTCCGAAACGTTCTGGAAGGTCTCGCCAAGGAGCTCCGGTGTGGAGTATCCAGAGAATGCCATCGAGCACTTGGCGCGGTTCACGGGTAGGGCGCCCGATCAGGCTTCGAGAAGGAAACTGGGGCTCGATAAGCCCCCATTGTGCATCAGTCAGCTGATAACGGCGGGACACGGAATGGATCTTAAGCTGTTGAGAAGATGTGAGATTATATC
>NZ_JALIHH010000187.1:0-366 GCF_022869435.1 Aeromonas sp. LsrichE-8G | reverse complement strand
AATGCAACCCAGTACCTCAAGCAACTTCTTAGCTCTTCTGAACTCAACCGGATCGGTAAATTTACCGGTTTTTGTCAGCGACTCCGGGATATCCAGCCTGCGAGACTACTCCCGGCTCTGCTCTCAGGGCTTGGTTGCGACAAGGTGGATGGTATTGCTGGTTTGCATCGCCATTTCAATGCGTTGCAGCTCCATGATACTGACCAAATAGCGTATAAACCCTTTCACAACCAGTTACGCAAGCAGGGTTTTCCCTTGTTCATGCGCGCACTGGTTGAACGAGCCATCGCCTTACGCCTCAAGGAGTGTCTACCGGACGCCCACGGACTGGCAGGCTTTGAGCAGGTACTGCTGCAGGACGGGTCG
>NZ_JALIHH010000016.1:0-26185 GCF_022869435.1 Aeromonas sp. LsrichE-8G | reverse complement strand
ACGGTATAACCTGGCCAGAAGGAGGCAATATCAATATGATGCACGGCGACAGCAGGGTGATGGTGGTGGTGTGTTTGGAGACAGCCAGTTTACCAGCACCCTGTCTGTCAACTTCCACTTCCCCAAGATCCCGCGAAGAACCAAAATTGAGATAGGTGCTGACACGCGCCATGGGTTTCTCCTTGTCACCGATAGCTGGCCCCTGTGGCCAGCTAACAGCATAGAAGAGCACGGGGCACCGTCAGGTGGCGATCCGGTCCCCCTCCCCGCCTGGGGGAGCCGCGCTCACAGCCCAGGTTCGGTCGAACACGCAAAAGTGCAACCCGATTCGCAGTGGGTTGCACCTCATGTAGGCATTCATAAGATGCATTGCCAACCCATTAATAATGCTGTGAAAAGCGGACAAGCGGCGGGCTTGAAAGGAGCCTGATGGAGACCGGATTCATGGAAGAATTCAACAATGTAACCAATACATTAAAATTTCTTGCTTGAAGGTTGCGCCTGGTTGCACCATCATCGGCGAAATTTAACCGTCCGGTAATATTGTTACCTTCTAGATACAGGAAGTCCCATGGCCACTACCACCCTCGGCGTCAAACTCGATGAAGCGACCCGCGACCGCCTCAAACAGGCTGCGCAGACCCTGGATCGCACTCCCCACTGGCTGATCAAGCAAGCCATCTTCACCTATCTGGAGCAACTGGATCGCGGTCTGACCCCGCCCGAGCACTCCGGGCTGGCTGCCGCCGCCGGGGAAGAGGCCGTCGAGACCCTGACCGAGCAGGGCATCCAGGTCTTCCTCGAGTTTGCCGAGAGCATTCTGCCCCAGTCCGTGCTGCGGGCCGCCATCACGGGGGCTTATCGCCGCCCCGAGACCGAAGCCGTCCCCATGCTGCTGGAGCAGGCCCGTCTGCCCAAGGAGAAGGCTGACGCGACCCAGAAGCTGGCCATGGGCATCGCCGAGAAGCTGCGCAACCAGAAGAGCGCCAGCGGCCGTCAGGGCCTGGTCCAGGGGCTGCTTCAGGAGTTCTCCCTCTCCTCCCAGGAAGGGGTGGCCCTGATGTGCCTAGCGGAGGCGCTGCTGCGCATCCCCGACAAGGCGACCCGGGATGCCCTCATCCGCGACAAGATAAGCGGCGGCAACTGGAGCCAGCACCTGGGCCAGAGCACCTCATTGTTCGTCAACGCAGCCTCCTGGGGTCTGCTCATCACCGGCAAGCTGGTGGCCACCCACAACGAGGCGGGCATGAACAGCTCCCTCAAGGGACTCATCGGCAAGGGGGGTGAGCCGCTCATCCGCAAGGGCGTCGACATGGCGATGCGCCTGATGGGTGAGCAGTTCGTCACCGGCGAGACCATCGCCGAAGCGCTGGCGAACGCAGGCGGCATGGAGAGCAAAGGGTTCCGCTACTCCTACGACATGCTGGGGGAAGCGGCCCTGACCGAGGAGGACGCCAAACGCTATCTGGCCTCCTACGAGCAGGCCATCCACGCCATCGGCAAGGCCTCCCATGGTCGCGGCATCTACGAGGGGCCGGGCATCTCCATCAAGCTCTCCGCCCTGCATCCGCGCTACAGCCGCGCCCAGTACGATCGCGTCATGGAGGAGCTCTACCCCACCTTGCTGGGCCTCACCCAGCTCGCCAGGCAGTATGACATCGGTATCAACATCGACGCCGAGGAGGCCGATCGCCTGGAGATCTCCCTCGATCTGCTGGAGAAGCTCTGCTTCGATCCGTCCCTCGCCGACTGGAACGGCATCGGCTTCGTCATCCAGGCCTACCAGAAGCGCTGCCCCTATGTGATCGACTACGTTATCGATCTCGCCAAGCGCAGCCGTCACCGCCTGATGATCCGTCTGGTGAAGGGCGCCTACTGGGACAGCGAGATCAAGCGCGCCCAGCAGGAAGGGCTGGAAGGCTACCCGGTCTATACTCGCAAGCCCTACACGGACGTCTCCTACCTCGCCTGCGCCCGCAAGCTGCTGGCGGTGCCCGAGGCCATCTATCCCCAGTTCGCCACCCACAACGCCCACTCCCTGTCTGCCATCTATCAGCTGGCGGGTCAGAACTACTACCCGGGTCAGTACGAGTTCCAGTGCCTGCACGGCATGGGTGAACCGCTCTACGAACAGGTGGTCGGCAAGGTGGCCGACGGCAAGCTGGGTCGCCCCTGCCGCATCTATGCACCGGTAGGCAGCCACGAGACCCTGCTCGCCTACCTGGTGCGCCGCCTGCTGGAGAACGGGGCCAACACCTCCTTCGTCAACCGCATCGCGGACAACAACATCTCCCTCTCGGACCTGGTGCAGGATCCGGTGCAGCAGATCGAGCAGATGGCCGCCCGTGAAGGGACCCTGGGTCTGCCCCATCCGCGCATCCCCCTGCCCCGGGATCTCTACGGCGAGGCGCGCCCGAACTCCGCAGGTCTGGATCTCGCGAACGAGCACCGCCTGGGGTCACTCTCCGCCGCCCTGCTCGCCAGCACCAACACCGCCTATCAGGCCGTGCCCATGCTGGGTTGCGACACCGAGGCGCCGACCCAGTTCCAGCCCGTGCTCAACCCGGCGGATCACCGCGATGTCGTCGGTCAGGTGAGCGAAGCCACGGTAGCGCTGGTGGACAAGGCGCTCGCCTGCTCCCTCACGAGCGGCCAGATCTGGCAGTCCACCCCGCCAGCCGAGCGGGCCGCCGTGCTGGACAGGGCAGCCGATCTGATGGAATCCGAACTGCAACCCCTGATGGGCCTGCTGGTTCGCGAATCCGGCAAGACCTTCGCCAACGCCATCGCCGAGGTGCGCGAGGCGGTGGACTTTTTGCGCTACTACGCCGCCCAGGCGCGCAACCACTTCGCCAACGACACCCACAGGCCGCTCGGCCCCGTGGTCTGCATCAGCCCCTGGAACTTCCCCCTGGCCATCTTCAGCGGCCAGGTGTGCGCGGCCCTGGCCGCCGGCAATACGGTGCTGGCCAAGCCTGCCGAGCAGACCCCCCTCATCGCGGCACAAGCGGTGCGCATCCTGCTGGAAGCGGGGGTTCCCGCCGGTGCGGTGCAACTGCTGCCGGGCCGTGGTGAGACCGTGGGTGCGGCGCTCATCGCGGACGAACGGGTGCGCGGCGTCATGTTCACCGGCTCCACCGAGGTGGCGGGCATCATCTCCTGCAACCTGGCCGGTCGCCTCGACGCCCAGGGTCGCACCATTCCCCTCATCGCCGAGACCGGCGGCCAGAACGCCATGATCGTCGACTCCTCCGCCTTGACCGAACAGGTGGTGATGGATGTCATCTCCTCGGCGTTCGACAGCGCCGGTCAGCGCTGCTCCGCCCTGCGAGTGCTGTGCGTGCAGGATGACGTGGCGGATCGGGTGATCCGGATGCTCAAGGGCGCCATGGCAGAGTACAAGGTCGGCAGCCCCGAGCACCTCTCCACCGACATCGGCCCCGTCATCGACGCCGAGGCCAAGACCAACATCGAGCGCCACATCAAGGCCATGGGCGACAAGGGGCGCAAGGTGCACCAGATCGCCCGCACCCAGGGGGATGCCTGCAGCCGCGGCACCTTCGTGCTGCCGACCCTGATCGAGCTCGACAGCCTGGACGAACTGGGACGCGAAGTGTTCGGCCCCGTGCTGCACCTGGTCCGCTACCCGCGCACCCGGCTCGGGGAGTTGCTCGAGCAGATCAACGGCAGCGGTTACGGCCTGACCCTGGGTGTTCATACCCGCATCGACGAGACCATCGCCCAGGTGGTGAACGTGGCCAAGGTGGGCAACCTCTACGTCAACCGCAACATCGTGGGCGCCGTGGTCGGGGTGCAACCCTTCGGTGGGGAAGGGCTTTCCGGCACTGGTCCCAAGGCCGGCGGCCCGCTCTACATGTATCGCCTGCTCGGCGCCCGTCCCCAGGAGGCGGTGGCCAACCAGCTGCACCAGGAGTCCGGTGCCCTGCATGCCGAGGCGAAAGCCCCCCTCGTGGCCCTGCGCGGCTGGGCGAGCAAGCAGGATCCGGCCCTCGCCGCCCTGTGCGATCACTACGCCGCGCTCTCCCAGAGCGGCCGTACCCAGCTGCTGACCGGCCCCACCGGCGAGCGCAACAGCTACAGCCTGCTTCCCCGGGAACGGGTGCTCTGTCTTGCCCAGGAGAAGGCCGACCTGCTGGCCCAGCTGGCCGCCTGTCTGGCGGTCGGCAGCCAGGTGCTGCTGCCGGACGATGCCCAGACACGCTCCCTGCTCTCTTCCCTGCCGACCGAGGTGCGGGATCCCATCGCGCTGGTGGCGGACTGGGCCACGGGGGAGACAGACTTCGATGCCCTGCTGCACCACGGCGACTCGGATCAGTTGCGGGAGGTGAGCAAGCTCGCCGCCGCACGCCAGGCAGCCCGTAACGGCGCCATCATCGGTGTGCACGGCCTGCATCGCGGCGAGACCGACATCCCGCTGGAACGCCTGCTCATCGAGCACGCCCTCTCGGTCAACACCGCCGCCGCCGGTGGCAACGCCAGCCTGATGACCATAGGCTAAGCGCCACATAGTGACGGAGACTCAAGCCCCGCCGATGCGGGGCTTGTTCTTTCGTCTATGGGACACGCCCATGAAAAAGGCCGCCCCTGTCGGGGCGGCCTTTTTGTTCTCCCTTCTCCCCTCGCGGGAGAAGGGTGGGGGATGAGGGGCGGCTCGCCTACACGTACTCCATAAAGACGCGGGAGGTGAGCTTGGTGATGAGCTCATAGGGAATGGTGCCGATCTGGTCGGCCACCCGCTCTACCGGCAGCCCTTCCCCCCAGAGCACAGCCTCGTCGCCCGCCTTGTCGGTGGCGCCGGGACCGAGATCCACCGTCGTCATGTCCATGGAGACGCGGCCCACCAGGGGCACGATGCGGCCATTGACCAGCACTGGCGTGCCGTTGGGGGCCATGCGCGGATAACCGTCGCCATAGCCGATGGCAATCACCCCGAGCCGGGTATCGCGATCCGACACCCAGTTGGCGCCATAGCCTACCGGCTCGCCCGCCTTGTGATCGCGCACCGCGATGAGCTGGGTCTTGAGGGTCATCACCGGCTGCAGGTCGTAATCGGCCGCCACCGTATTGGGGAACGGCGAGACGCCGTAGAGGATGACGCCGGGGCGCACCCAGTCGCAGTGGGAATCCGGCCAGGCCAGGATGCCCGCCGAGTTGGCCATGGCGCGCTCGCCCTTGAGCGGCGCAGTCAGCTGGCTGAACAGGTCGATCTGTTCGCGGGTGGTGGGCTGTTCCAGCTCATCGGAGCGGCTGAAGTGGGTCATGACGTTGAACGGCTGCACCACGTTCTTGCACTTGGCGAGGCGCTCGATAAAGGTGGGCATCTCCTCGGCCCGTACCCCGAGGCGGTGCATGCCGGTATCGAGCTTGAGCCAGGCCACCACGGGGGCAGGCAGCTCCGCCTGCTCCAGCGCCTCGAGCTGCTCCCAGGTGTGCACCGCGGTCTGCAGGTTGTTGGCCGCCAGCACCGGCAGGTCGGCGGCGCTGAAGAAGCCCTCCAGCAGCACGATGGGCTTGACCACGGCGCAGGAGCGCAGCATCAGCGCCTCTTCGATGCGGGCCACCGCGTAGGCGTCCGCATCCACCAGGGTGCGGGCGACCGGCAGCAGACCGTGACCGTAGGCGTTGGCCTTGACCACGGCAATGATCTTGCATTGGGGGGCGTGGCGTTTCACCACGGCGAGGTTGTGGCGCAGGGCCGCTGTATTGATCTGGGCGATAGCCGCTTTCATCTGTTTTCCCTTACGAGGGCATGATAATCAGGCACCGGGTGGTGTCAGCCCTCAAATCTCATCGTCTAAGGCCGGACCGGCAGAATTGTCGAACCGGGAAAACTGTTTATGGATGCCGGGAGCAGGCTCCCAGCTTACTTAGTAGTCATCATCAAACGCCGGGCCCGCGTAGTTGTCAAAGCGCGAGAACTGCCCCTGGAAGGTGAGCCGCACTCGTCCTATGGGGCCGTTACGCTGCTTGCCGATGATGATCTCGGCGATCCCCTTGTCGGGACTGTCGTCGTGATAGACCTCGTCGCGGTAGATGAACATGATCAAGTCCGCATCCTGCTCGATGGAGCCGGATTCCCGCAGATCCGAGTTGACCGGGCGCTTGTCAGCCCGCTGTTCCAGGCTTCGGTTCAGCTGGGAGAGCGCCACCACGGGGCACTGCAACTCTTTCGCCAGCGCCTTGAGGGAGCGGGAGATTTCACCGATTTCCAGAGTACGGTTGTCAGACAGCGCCGGCACCCGCATCAGTTGCAGGTAGTCCACCATGATCATGCTGATGCCGCCGTTGTCCCGCGCCACCCGACGGGCACGGGAGCGCACTTCGGTCGGGGTCAGGCCGGAGGAGTCGTCGATGTACATCTTCCCCTTCTCCAGCAGCAGCCCCATGGTGGAGGAGAGCCGCGCCCAATCCTCGTCGTCGAGCTGGCCGGTCCGCACCTTGGTCTGGTCGATGCGCCCCACCGAGGCGAGCATACGCATGATGATCTGCTCGGAGGGCATCTCGAGGGAGAAGATCAGCACCGGCTTGTCGGCGGTGAGGGCCGCGTGCTCGCACAGGTTCATGGCAAAGGTGGTCTTGCCCATGGAGGGACGGGCGGCGACGATGACCAGATCCGAACGCTGCAGGCCGGCGGTCATCTTGTCCAGATCGTTGTAGCCGGACGACACGCCGGTCACCCCGTTGTGGGGGGTCTTGAACAGCTCTTCAATCTTGTCGACGGTCTGCTCGAGGATGAGCTTCAGGGGCTGGGGGCCCTCGTTGGCGCTGGTGCGCTGCTCGGCGATCTGGAACACCTTGCTCTCGGCAAGATCCAGCAGATCGTTGGAGGTACGGCCCTGGGGCTCGTAGCCCGCTTCGACTATCTCGTTGGCGACCGAGATCATCTCCCGCACCACCGCCCGCTCACGCACGATCTCGGCGTAGGCACTGATGTTGGCGGCACTCGGGGTGTTCTTGGCGATCTCCACCAGATAGGCGAAGCCACCGGCCTCTTCCAGTTGCTCGGAGCGCTCGAGCTCCTCCTGCAGAGTGATGAGGTCGATGGGGTTGCCCGCGTTGGAGAGGCGGGTCATGGCCTGGAAGATCAGGCGGTGCGGGCGGCTGTAGAAATCCTTGTCGATCACCCGTTCGGCGACCCGATCCCAGGCCTCGTTGTCCAGCATCAGACCGCCCAGTACGGACTGTTCGGCCTCAAAAGAGTGGGGAGGTACTTTCAGCTGTTGTGTCTTGGCGTCTTTTTTCGCCGTCACTTGCTCTGCCATACACATAAAAACCGCAGCGGGAAGGGGACGGGAATTTTACAAAAGAAACCCCGCCATCGCGAGCGCTAATACGTCCCGTCATCGCATCCGGCGACAAGACGGGACCCTGGCCTCGTCAGCGTCATCCACTTCTGCGCCGCAGACCTGCCTCACAGTACGAGAAAGGGCCAGACCAGGGTCTGATCTTTCGTTCTTGCTCTTTGCTTGTTGCGCAACCTGCGCACCGAGCGACTCGGCCGTCTGTGTCTCATGGGCGCCTCCCCTGTCGGACGACTCAATCTGTTCATGAATAATTCATGCCATCCGTGATAATCATACCCGCAAGCTGCAACACAAAAAGGGACTGGCAGCCTGCCATGCGCCTCGCTGAGCTTGCACAAGCAGAGCATGCCCCCACCTACATGAGAGTGAAAGAGTCAAAATGAAAAAGATGCTGACCCTGTTTGCCCTGATCCTGGCCATTGGCCTTGGGGCACCCATCGCCGAGGCCAAGAAACTTGGTGGCGGCAAATCCTTTGGCAAGAGCTACAAGACGGCCCCGGCCCAACCTGCGGCCAAGCCGGTCGACACCAAGAACCCGACCGTGGGCGCCCAGGCACCCAAGAAAGGCGGCATGATGGGCGGCCTGCTGGGTGGTCTGCTGGCCGGCGGTCTGTTTGCCTACCTGCTGGGCAGCGGTGCCTTCGAAGGTCTGCAAGGGATGGACTTCCTGCTGATCGCCCTGCTGGCACTGGGCGGTGTCTTCCTGTTCCGAGCCCTGCGCAGGAACAAGGCGGCAGCGGCCCAGCCACAGACGGCCTATGCGGGCTATCAACCGCCCCAGAGCGCGGCCCCCCAGCAGTTCGAGCAGAGCCACAGCGCCCCGCAGGCCACCGGTTTTGCCGACAGCGACGTGCCCTTCCGTCTGCCCCCGGGCTTTGACATGAACGGCTTCCTGGCCGGCGCCCGCGATCACTACCGCACCCTGCAAGAGGCCTGGAACAAGAACGACCTGGAGAAGATCCGCGAGTACGTGAGCCCCGAGCTGTTCGAGCACCTCAAGGCTGAACGCGCCGAGCTCTCCGGTGAGCAGCACACCGAGGTGATGTACGTGGACACCCAGCTGGTCCGTGCCGACTACGGCAGCGACTGGGCCCAGGTGAGCGTGCGCTTCAGCGGCCGCTACATGGACCGTCAGGAGCAGGTCGAGGAGGACATCAAGGAGGTGTGGCACCTCGAGCGTGATCTCGCCAAGGACAATGCCCCCTGGCATATCGTCGGCATCGAGCAGCTCTAAGGCTCAACCGACCCATTTCATCAAGGCGACCTCAGGGTCGCCTTTTTATTGCCATCAGATCGTGTCATGCCCTATTTCGGGGCAGCTTCCCGTGGCCGGATATATTTCCCGAGAGACACTGCTGATGACATTGAAAATAAAAAGAGAGGCAGCCATGACTGCCTCTCTTTTTTATTGGCTCGGGGTGCAGGGATTATTTGCAACCCTCTACCGAGGTGGAGTTGATATAGCTGACCTCGCCGGCCGGCTGATAATCGGCGACCTGAATGGTCTTCTTCGCCGCGATATAATCCTTCAGCACACCGGCATCCACCAGACCGGCATTGATGGTGTCGATCTTCGGATAACCGTCACCACCGGCCGCGCTGAAGCTCGGGATGGAGAAGCTGTAGGTTGCTGCCGGATCGAAGGCCTTGCCGCCGATGGTGGCGATGTCCACACTCTTGGCCTGGCAATCCACCGTCATCTTGATGCCGCCGAACTGGGCATAGCCACCGGTATTGGCGGTCTTGGTCGCGACCTGACCCAGGTAGGTCAGCAGCTCGTTGCCGCTCATGGTCGCCTTGTTGACGGTGTTGCCGAACGGATGCACGGTCAGCACGTCACGGTAGCTGATGTCCCCTGCCGCGATGGAGGCACGCACCCCGCCGGAGTTGACGATGCCAAAGTCGGTGCTCAGCTTCTCGGCAGTCGCGGTGGTGATGAGACGACCCAGGTTGGTCTGCTTGTTGCGCACGTTGGCGCGCTCACCGTCCAGTACGCCATCGGTGGCACCGATGACCACACCCAGCTCCTGCTGTCCCTTCTCCTGATAGGTGAGCAGGGTGTTGTAGAGCTCGGGATCCTTGACGATCTCTTCTTGGATGAAATCACCGTCCGCGTTCTTCAGGTTGACCGGGATCAGATCGTACTGGGTCAGGGTCAGCTTGCCATTCTGATAGTCAAACTGGGCACGACCTACATACTTGCCCCACTCGTGAGCCTGCATGATCCAGGTGCCGTTCTGCTGATCCGGCTGGCAGTCGTCGCCCGGCTTGAAGTCGGCGTACTTGTCCGGGGTGCCCGGCTCCATGCAGACCGGGTTCTGGGAGTGACCACCGATGATGGCGTCCAGGGTGCCTGCCGGCAGTGCACGGGCCATCTCCACGTCACCCGGTGCGTTGCTGCCGTGCTGACCATTCTCGTAATGGCCCATGTGGGTGATGGCAAGAACCAGGTTCGCCTCTTTGTTGTCGCGGATCTGCTTGCCGAGATTGGCGGCTTCCGTGGTCGGATCGCGGAACTCGAGGGTCTGGACGTTGTTGGGATCCACCAGCTGGGCGGTGTCCTCTGTGGTCAGACCCAGAACGGCGACCTTGAGGCCGCTCTCCAGCTTGAACACCTTGTAGGGATCGAAGTAGCGCTTGCCGCTCGTCTTGTCATAGATGTTGGCGGAGATCATCGGGAACTGGGCCCACTGGCGCTGTTTCTCGAGGATGGTCAGGGGGTTGTCGAACTCGTGGTTGCCCACCGCCATGGCATCGTAACGGATGCTGTTCATGGCCATGAAGTCCGGCTCTGCATCCTGCAGATCCGACTCTGGCACCCCGGTATTGACGTCACCGCCGGAGAGCACCAGCACTTCGCTGCCCGCCGCTTTCGCCTCGGCACGCAGCCGCTCGACCAGGGTCTTCTGGGCCGCCATGCCATATTCGCCCTTGTCGTTGTGCCAGAAACGACCGTGGGTATCATTGGTATGCAAAATGGTCAGCTTGCAGACATTTTCGGTGCAGGGGGCGACGCTGTCGTTGCTTGAGGTATTGCAGCCGCTCAATGCGGCAAGCACTGCCAGTGCGATACTTCCTTTGACAAATTTATAATTCATTTCCATATCACCTTGTTATTTTGTTATTGGACGACCCTATCCAGGATCGGGCGGTAATATAACAAACAACATGTGACGGTTTTTCATCGGCGACTCACAAATTCCGCCAAATGTGATCATCCACGCAACCTGTTTCCCCTATTTGGAACAGAGGCCCCCCACTCACAGAGCAATTTCCCCCATGATGGCAGCCCGCCGGTAACGGTTATGGCATACTGCCCGCCAATCAATGCCAAGGAGTGCCTGGAATGGCCAAGTACGACAAAATTTCCCCCGAAACCCAGCAGGAGGCGATGAAGATCGCCCGTGCCAACCAGAAGCCGGGGCAGACCAAGGAGCAAACCCAGCTCATCGCCCAGGGGATCCAGAAGGGCATAGACGAATACAAGAAACAGATGAAGGCGAAGGCCCGCGAAGCCAGCCGCCAGAAGAAACTGCAAGCCAAAGCCAGGCACTCTTCCCAAGAGACACGGGAAGAGGAGAGCGAAGCCGAGGTCATCGAGCTCACCCGCCAGCACCCGCTGCCCTGGATCCTGCTGGTGCTGAGCTGGCTGGTATTTGCCGTGCTCTGGTTCTGGTTCCGCTGATCCTGCCCAGGCAAACCTTTGCCCTGCGATCCGCTTCACAGCCCGGGCGCGGGGGACTGGTCATTCCCCACCCGGACTGCCTACACTCTGCCCCCCTTGTCAGGAGACACTCATCATGAATCCGGCCCCGCTCTATCTGCTGGCTCCCCTCGCCCTCTTCCTCGTGACCCTGGTGCTCTATCGCATCTCGCCACTGCGGGCGGTTGCCGCCGGCCATGCCCGCTGGTTTATCCTGCCCGCCTTCACTCTCTTTATCCTGCTCATCGTCATCAATGGCGCTGCGGATCCCGCCCTGCGAAGCCCTGCTTTCCACTGGCTGATGCCGGGGTTCGGCTTTGCCCTGAGCCTGTTCCCTGCCCTGCCCAAGGCACTGGTACCGCGCCTGGCTATCAAGGAGGGAGCCTTTGCCGCCCTGGGTCTGATGCTGATGAGCCTTGCCATGGTCTACTGATCGGCAAGCGCTGGCGTCACGATGGCGCCAGCCCCCCTTCTTGTACAAAGAATGGCCTTCAGGCATCTTGGTGGGCGGATAACCGGCATGGAGGCCAGATGAACAATCCGCCCGATTTCATGGCGCTGTGGGATTATCAGGATCCCGTTGCCAGCGCCCAGCGTTTTCAAGCACTGCTGCCCGAGGCGCGTGCCACCAACCTGCAATGGGAGCTGGAGCTCCTCACCCAGATAGCCCGTACCCATTCGCTGCAACGCCAGTTTGCACAGGCGCACCAGCTGCTCGACGAGATAGAACCCCGCCTCACCGAGGCGACTCCACGGGCCCGCCTGCGCGCCTTGCTGGAGCGTGGCCGCACCTTCAACTCCGCCGGTGACAAGGCCAGCGCCAGAGCCCTGTTTGAACAGGCCTGGCAACTGGGAGAACAGCACGAAGAGCACTATCTGGCCATCGATGCGGCCCACATGGTGGCCATCGCCGCCCCCCTGGAGGAGCAGAGCCACTGGCACCAGCTGGCGATGACCCTGGCCGAGCGCAGTCACGACAAGCGGGCGCGAGGCTGGCTCGCCACCCTCTATAACAATCAGGGCTGGACCCTGTTCGAGCTGGGTCGCCTCGACGAGGCCATCGCCTGTCAGCAAAAGTGCCTGGCCTGGCACGAGCAGCACAACAACCAGGGCAAAGCCTTTATCGCCCGCTGGAGTCTGGCGCGCCTGAGCCGGGCCCAGGATCGCCATGAACAGGCCATGGCCGAACTGGCGCAGTTGCGCGACGACATGGCCGCCGCAGGCACCCCCGAGGATGGCTATGTGTTCGAGGAGCTGGGGGAGAATGCGCTCGTGCTCAATGATCCCGCGGCACCCGAGTTCTTTGCCCGCGCCTGGTTTCTGCTGTCACAGGATGGCTGGTTCACCGCCAACGAGGCAGAACGGCTGGCCAGGCTCAAGCAGCTCGCCAAACTCTGATAGGCGTGCGGGGCGGCCAATTGGCCGCCCCGCACATCAGCATGTCTGCCCGAGAGCAGAGGTGACGGCTCAGGCCGGACTCGCCTCTTCCCAGCTCTGCTTCTTGCGATAAATCGTGGAAGGGCTTATTTCCAGCAGGGCCGCCGCCTTGGGGATGTTGCCGTCACAACTGGCGATGGCCTGCTCGATGGCCTCCTTCTCCACCTGCCAGAGCGGACGGACCTGCCTGCGAACGACGACGGATTCTGACTGGGGATCCGCGATCCCGACCGCAGGCTCCGGGGCCAGGGTACGCCCCCCGTTGAGGGGAGGTGGCAGGATATCCGGGCTCACCAGCTCGCCATCGTTGAGCACCACTATGTTGCGCACCACGTTTTGCAGCTCGCGCACGTTGCCGGGCCAGGGGTAGTCGAGCAGCACCTGCACTGCGTCCGCATCAAAGTCCCTGAACCGCTTGTTCTCCTCACCGGCATAACGCAGCAGCAACTCCCGGGCCAGCAGCAGGATGTCCTCTCCCCGCTCCCTCAGGGGGGGCAGCGCCAGCGGGATCACGTGCAGGCGGTAGTAAAGGTCTTCACGAAACCGTCCGGCCTTGACCTCCACCAGGGGATCCCGGTTGGTGGCGCAGACAAAGCGCACATCCACCGTCTCCAGCTTGCCGCTGCCGACCCGCTGCAGGGTGCCGGTCTGGATGAAACGCAGCAGCTTGCTCTGCAGGTCGAGATCCATCTCGCAGATCTCGTCGAGGAAGAGGGTGCCGCCGTCCGCCAGACTGGCCGCCCCCTTGCGATCCCCCTGGGCACCGGTAAACGACCCCTTCACGTGGCCGAAGATCTCGCTCTCCATCAGGTCATGGGGAATGGCGGCGCAGTTGAGGGCGATGAAGGGCTGATCCCGACGCGGGCTGCACTGGTGGATGGCCTCGGCGCACACCTCCTTGCCGGTGCCGCTCTCGCCAGTGATGAAGACGGTGGCCTTGCTCGGCGCCGCGCTCTCGATGATGCGATAGACCGCCTGCATCGCCATGGAGGCACCGATGAAACCGGCAAAGGAGCTGCGCTCGAAGTTTTCCCGATACTGGGCCACCAGCGAGCTGAGCTGCTGGTGCTTCAGGGCATTGCGCGCCGTGGCGCACAGGCGCTTGCCATCGAACGGCTTGGTGAGAAAATCGAAGGCCCCGAACCGCATCGCCTCCACCGCCACATCCACCGAGCCGTGAGCGGTGATCACCACCACGGAGCAGGGCAGTTGCCGCTCCGTGATCTGCTGCAAGATGTCCATGCCGGACATGTCGGGCAACTCCAGGTCGAGCAGCACCACGGGGGGCGGGCTTGCCAGCAATTGTGCCAAAGCCTGCTGGCCACAATCTGCCAGCTGCACCTCGTAGCCATCCTGGGCCAGATACTGCTCATAGACGACCGCCAGACTGCGGGTATCTTCCACCAACAGGACACGGGGTTTGCTTTCAGCCACGAGATCCATCCTTGCGCTTGATTTTGTTGTCTATTCTGGGGGCTAGCCGCCACACACTCAAGACGGCCTCATCGCTTTATCCGGGGGATTGCGACAATACACAAGCAAAAACGGCTCCCTGGGGAGCCGTTTTTATGGTGCTTTGAGCTTATTTCTTGGCGTTGTCGCCATCGGCAGCCGGTTTTTCGATGGCCAGCAGCTCTACGTCAAATACCAGCACGGCGTTGGCCGGGATGGAACCTGCGCCGTGCTCGCCATAGGCCAGCTTGGACGGCAGGAAGAACTTGAACTTGGAGCCGACCGGCATCAATTGCACCCCTTCGGTCCAGCCCGGGATCACCTGGTTGAGCGGGAAGGTAGCCGGCTCGCCGCGATCGACGGAGCTGTCAAACTTGGTGCCATCGGTCAGGGTACCGGTGTAGTGCACCTTGACGATGTCGGTGGCCTTCGGCTTGGCGCCGTCACCCATCTTCTCGACCTGATATTGCAGGCCGGACTCGGTGCTCTTCACGCCCTCTTTCTTGGCGTTGGCAGCCAGGAACTCTTCACCCTTCTTCAGGTTTTCCACGGCATCCTTGTCGGCCTTCGCCTTGGTCAGCTCGTTGATCTTGGCGTCGTATTCCTGCAGAACCTTCTGGATCTCCTCGTCGGTCATCTTGGCTTCTTTGCCCAGACCGTCGGTGACACCCTTCAGGATCACGGTGTTGTCCAGCTTGATACCGAGCTCCTGCTGGCGCTCCAGGGTATTGGCGATATAACGACCCATGGAGAGGCCGATCGCATAGCCGGATTGCTCTTCAAAGCTCTTGGCCTCAGCCTTGGGGGCCTCTGCCGGCTTGCTGGCTTCTGCCTTGACCTCTGCGGTGTTGGTCGCAGCAGGTTTCTCATCTTTTTGGCAAGCAGTCAGACCGACGGCAACCGCCGCAGCCAACAGGGACACCTTCAGAAAATTGTTCATCAGTTTCTCCAAAACTCTAAATACCGCTCTCGGTTCCTTCGTGAAATGAGAGGTTTATCGTGATAAGCGCCTTATACTAACGCCGTGATCGCAGGTAACGAAAGCATGAGACAGGAAAAATGATCAAAAGTGCCATTTATCTCATCGGTATTTGCCTGATGCTGACAGGGTGCGAACAACGCTCACTTCCCAGCCAGCAGATCCGCCTCGCCAACCAGGGTCTGCTGAGTGCGGATCTCGCCAGTTCCGGCAAGCTCGCGCTCGTCTCCAGCCTGGGTCAGGGCACTGTGGTGTGGGATCTGGAACAGGGCAAGGAGCGCTGGCGCTGGCGCCAGAGCGATGACCAGGAGGAGTTCGTCACCCTGACCCGCTTCTCCCCCGATGACAGCCATGCCATCACCGCCACCCAGCACACCTTCGCCATCTGGCGCTTGCAGGATGGCCGCTCCCAGGGCTACTACTCCCTGCCAGAATCCCGCCTGCGCGATGCGGCGATCTCGGCGGATGGCCGCCAGGTGCTCATCGGCCGTGAAGACGGCAAGGCGGAAGTGGTCGACACCCAGACCGGACGCCGGCTGCAATTCCTCGGCCACACCGAACAGGTCAACACGGTGGATCTCTCCCCCAATGGTCGCTATGCCCTCACCGGCGGCAACGATTACAGCGCCTATCTGTGGGATACCCGCACGGGCCAGGTGGTGTGGCGCTTCAACCACGCCGGGCGAGTCGTGATGGCGAGACTGGATCCGTCCGGACGCTTCGCCTTCACCGCAGACAGTCGCCAGGCCAGCATCTGGGATCTCAAAACCGGCAAGGAGCACAGCCGGTTGCAATACGATCACCGCTTCGAGGTCTACACCAGCGCCCGCTTTGCCAACGGCGGCAACTGGCTCATCACCGGCGCCCCCTCCCGCCAGCTCACTCTGTGGCAGGTGAGTGACGGCCAGCCGTTGCAGAGCTGGCGCGTCTCGCCCCATCCCAAGGTGAAACCGCCTAGCGCTGTGGTCTATGGCGTGGCTTTGCGCGACAATGACCACCTCGTCAGTGCCAGCTCCAGTGGCCTGGCTGAAATCTGGACTATCAAGTAAGGACCAAAAGGCCCATGAGTCAGCAACTAAACGAACGCCTCGAAACCCTGGAAAGCCGCCTCGCCTTTGCCGAATACACGGTGGAGCAGCTCAACGACGAGGTCACCACCCAGGGTCGCGAGCTGGACCGGCTCAAACACCAGATCCATCTACTGGTGGATAAATTGCAGAGCGTACAGCCGAGCCAGATCGCCAGCATGGCCGAAGAGACGCCGCCACCGCACTACTGATGAGTGCCAGCCATAAAAAACCCGCGCCATGCGCGGGTTTTTTATCATCGGCCAGGCCGTGATCAGTGCTGATGGCCCTTGCCACCACAACCGCCACCACCGCAGCAACCACCGTGACCGTGATCGTCGCCGTGATCGTGTGCATGGTTGTGACCATGGCCGCCACAGCAGCCACCGTGGTCATGATCGTGATCATGGCCGTGATCATGGTCATGACCATGATCGTGACCGCAGCCACCGGCGCCGTGCACATGACCATGGGCCAGCTCTTCGGCGGTCGCGGCACGTACGTCCTTGATCTCGACCTTGAAGCCCAGGGTCACGCCAGCCAGGGGATGATTGCCGTCCACCTTGATGAACTCCTCGGACACCTCGATGACGGTCACCGGGCGGTGGCCGTCGTCGGTCTCGGCCACAAAAGTATCCCCTTCAGACACTTCCATACCGTCGAACAGCTCGCCGGGCACTTCCTGCACCAGATTCTCGTCGTACTCGCCATAGGCCTGGTTCGGCGTCAGGGTGACGTCGAACGCCTCGCCCACGCTGCGACCTTCCAGCTCGGCTTCGAGGCCGGAGACCAGGTAACGGGTACCGTGCAGATACACCAGCGGCTCTTTACCGACAGTGGTGTCGATGACTTCACCGTGTTCGTCGGTGACCGTGTATTCCAGCGTAACCACGCTCAGGGGAGCTACTTTCATGTCAGGGATCCTGCGGATAGAAAAAAACGGGCTCAGAATACCTCAAAAAGGCAGACAAGCATATGGTTGGCCCGGCTTCAGTGTGATGAAAAAGTCATCAACAGCGACCAGCCTGACCGGCGTACCATCACCTTGAGGCATGGCACTCACTCGGGACGAAACACCCCTATCACCTGCTCCGCCTCGCGCGTCGCCTTGTCCACCTGCTCCTGGGTCTGCACCTGGGTATCCCCGCACTCGACACAGGTCACCTTCTCGACTCCATGCTCCATATACAGCATCATGGTGTCCATCTTGCCGCACGCCGGGCAAACCGCCCCGGCAATGAAGCGCTTTTTACGTCTGGTTTCCATTTTTGTTACCTCCAGGCAGCATCATATCAGGGTTTTTACATGCATCACGCCATCGAATATCAGCATTTTTCCACTTCCACCCTTCAGGTCGGCCCCCGCAAGCGCTCCCCCATGGGCCAATTGCTGCGCGTCACCCAGGGGGCGGCGCTGCTGAAATTGGGTGCCCATGAACTGCTGCTGACACCTGGCAGCCACTTCTGGCTCTGTGCCGATGCCCTCGCCGCCTTCACCCCTCTGGCTGGCTGCCAGCATGATCTGCTGGCCTGCTCCGTGCGGGTGCCCCAGCCCGCCCAGGCTGGCTGGTTGCAGGCAAACCCGTTGATGGACGCACTGCTGGACAGCCTGGCGGCCTGGTCACGCCCCCGAGACTGGCAAGGCCCCTATGGGCAGCGACTGCAAGTGGTGGGGGATGAGTTGCATGGCTGCACCATCTCGTCACTGGGGGATCAGGCACTGCAAGATGCCTGGCAAGCCCTGGCCAGAGCGCAGCCGGATAGCGTGGCTGCCTGGCAGACCCTGCTGGGCACTCGCGGTCTCGAGGGCCCGGACGCCCAGGCACTGCAGGATCAGTGGCAACTGTTGCAGGGGATTCGCCTGCTGCGAAGCGGCAGCACACCCTCACAGGTGGTGAGCAGGCTGGGTTATCGGGATGAAAGCGCGCTGGCCGAGGCTCATCTGCAATGGCTCGGGGCGCCCCTCTCCCCTCAGCCGTCCGCGACCCGATAAGAGAGGCATAAAAGGATGGCAAAAGAAATCCAGTTTTGCGGCTCACCGCCGCTAACAACAAAGGAGTCATTCATGTCACCATCCTTTATGCTGAACACCCGATTGACCGTCACCGACTAGATCAACAGGACATCCGCCATGACGAGCAAGGCCAACCAATCCCAGGGCATGTTGCTGTTCCACCTCTCTGCCAGACAATCCTTCGCCATCGGTACCCTCAAGGTGAAGGAGATCGTGCCCTACACCCAGCTCACCGCCCTGCCACAATCCCATCCCACCGTGCTCGGGGCCGCCAGCATGCGCGGCACCACCATCCCGGTGATCGACATGGCAATGGCCGTGGGCTATCGCCCCATCAGCCGGGAGGAGATGCCCCACTGCTTCATCATCATCACCGATTGCCGCCGCACCCTGGTGGGCTTTCTGGTGCGGGGCATCGACAAGATCACCGAGTGCAACTGGCGTGACATCGAGCCGCCCCCTCCCTCCTTGGGACAGAACGTCTTCGTCACCGGCGTGACCCGGGTGGGAGAACAGTTGATCCAGTTGCTGGATGTGGAACTCATCCTGTCGCGGGTCTATCCGGACGATCCCAGCCATCTCTACCCCGTGCTGACCGACGTGCAACGCGAGCGGCTCAAGCCGATGCGGATCCTGCTGGTGGACGACTCCTCCGTCGCCCGTCGCCAGCTCATGGCGGCGCTCGATTACATCAACATCCCCTACGAGGTCTGCACCAACGGACGCGACGCCCTCACCCTGATGCAGACACGGGTCTCCCAGGGCACGCGGATCGACATCCTGGTGAGCGATATCGAGATGCCGGGGCTGGATGGTTACGAGCTGGCCTTCGAGGTACAGAGCGATGCCAAGCTGGCGGGAGCCTACATCATCCTGCACACCTCCCTCTCCAGCGAGATCAGCGTGGAGCGGGCCCATCAGGTCGGCGCCCACGAGGCGCTCACCAAGTTTGAAGCCAACGAACTGATCCAGGCCATGCTGCGCGGCGCCGAGCACCACGATCGTCTGCTGGCCTGATGTCGCGGCGAGCCAAGGGCTCGCCGCCCCCTTTTCCTCCTTGCTCTTCCGAGTCGCTGCATGTTGACAGAAAGCCACTTCCACGCCCCCTGGTGGGCCTGCAACCCCCATCTGCAAACCATTTTGCCCAAGTGGCTGCGCCGCTCGCCTGCCCGCTTCATCCAGGAGCGCTTCGAACTCCCGGACGGCGATTTCGTCGATCTGGCCTGGAGCGGCGAACCCGGCCAGGATGAACACCCCCTGGTGGTGGTGTTCCACGGACTGGAGGGGAGCATTCACTCCCACTATGCCAAGGGACTCTTTGCCCACCTGCAGCGGCAAGGGAACGAGGCGGTGCTGATGCACTTTCGGGGGTGCAGTGGCGAGCCTAACCGGCTGCTGCAGGCCTATCACTCAGGCGCCATTGAGGACGCCCAGGCGGTGATTGCCGAGCTGGGGCGGCGTTTTCCAGGCCGGCCCCTGGTCGCCATCGGCTATTCCCTGGGGGGCAACATGCTGGTCAATCTGCTGGCGCGGGCCTGCCCGGCACAATTGAAAGCGGCGGTGGTAGTGTCGGCCCCGCTGCAACTGGCAAGCTGTGCCGATCGGGTCAATCAGGGCTTCTCACGGGTCTATCAGAACTACCTGCTGCGCACCATGCGAACCAACCTGCAAAGCAAGATCCGGCGCCAGAGCGCGGCACGGGCGCGCTGGCAGCCGGCCCAGATCACCCGCATTGCCACACTGAGGGAGTTCGACGAGCTGGTGACGGCACCGCTCCATGGTTTCGAGAGCGCCGATCACTACTACCAGACCTGCTCCGGCCTGAGCCTGCTGGCCCGCATTCCCATCCCGACCCTCGTCATTCACGCCGCCGACGATCCCTTCATGACCGATGCCGTCATTCCGGCGGCAGAGCAGCTCTCCCCTCTGGTGCGCTACGAGCTGAGCAGCCAGGGCGGCCACGTGGGCTTCCTGCACGGCTCTCCCTGGCGCCCCCGCTTCTGGCTGGATGAGCGCATCAGCCAGTGGTTGCGGGAGCAGACTCAAGGTGCGAGCCGATAACCGTTGCGCCCCTCTTCCTTGGCCTGATAGAGGGCGCCATCGACCCGCTCGAGCAGCATGACGAGGCTCTCCCCGGTTCGCCACTGGGCTATCCCCTGGCTCAGGGTGAGGTGGGGGGAAACGTCGGAATCCTCATGGGGCAGAGCCCTGGCCGCCAGCGTAGCGCGAATGCGCTCCGCCACCTCCTGGCCACCGGCCAGCGTCGTCTCCTGCAGCAGCACCACGAACTCCTCTCCCCCGTAGCGCGCCACCAGATCACCGGGTTCCCGCACACTCTCCTCCAGGCACTCGGCCACCAGGATCAGGCACTCATCCCCCGCCTGATGACCATAGCGATCGTTGTAGCGCTTGAAGAAATCCACATCGAGCAGGATTACGGTGAGCGGCACATCCAGGGTCGTGCCTTGCGCAATGGCACGCTTGCACGCCTGATCGAAGTGGCGACGGTTGGCAATGCCGGTAAGGGGATCCCGGTTGGCCATGGCATTCATCTTGTTTGCCAGCATCAGGTTGTCGTGCTCCCTTGACACCGCAAGCTCGAACCAGCCGTTGAGCATGCGCCGCCCCGTCTCCAGCACCACCAGCAAGACCCCGACCACAATGGTGTTGACCAGAACAAAAGGATCAGGGCTCCAGGAGGCTCTCATCAGCAAGAACAGCAGGGGGACCGACACCAGGGCGTAAAACAGCCGCACATCGCAATACGCGGCGACGAGACCGGTCAGCAGCAGGCTGACCATGTTGAAAATGAAGCTGAAGCCCCCCTTCAAGTCGACGATCGAGATGGTGTAACCCACCATGGCCCAGGCCAATCCCCAGGAAAGGACGCAGACGTACAGGGAGCCCTGCCAGATGACATGGGGTTGACGGGAGAGCCAGCCCCACCCGAACGGCAGCAACAGGCCGACTCCTATCATGGTGATCAGCTGCCATTTGTAAGACCAGGGCAGGTTGTCGACCAGTACCAGGTGTGCATCCCGATAGATGTAAAAGCGGGTCAGCAGAAATACGAGGGCGATGAGATTGATGACCCAGTACCAGCGCAAACCGGCGCTCAGGGCGCGGCGGCGGGCATCGAACAGGTGCTGTTCGAATTGACTGGAGGGTCGGCGTGCGTCAATGGATTGCATGGCACCCCTCGTCCAAAACGAGACAAATCCCTTGCGCTTGCCGACCAGACACCGACAATATCCGCAACCCACTGAGTGAAGATGAAATCATGATTATCCCCTGGCAAGAACTGGAGCCGGACACCCTCACCAACCTGCTCGAACACTTTGTGCTGCAAGAAGGCACCGAATACGGTGAACAGGATGTCAGCCTGACCGACAAGGTCGAAGCAGTCAGGCAACAATTGCTACAAGGTAGCGCCGTGCTTGTCTATAGCGAGCTGCACGAAAGTGTCAATGTCGTCCCAAAGACTCATTTAAGCAAGTCACCCACTGACGACTTCCCCCAAGCGTAACGCGGTCACGGCTTATCGGGCGGCTCACCCCGCCCTCCCCCTATCCAACTCGCACCATCAGGCCGCATGGCCAGCTCGCCACCCAGCAGCGCCTATTCCGGCGTCCCCAGCGCACAGGGCAGCCCTCGTTCACCGCTATTGTCGGGAAGCGTGGGGGCAGCGGGAGGATGACGGCGCACTTGACCGCACTTTGGGCCACCCCTTATAACGGAACTCCCAAGGAAGAGAGAATTCTATGTCGGCCAAGCATCCCATCATCGCGGTCACCGGTTCGTCCGGTGCCGGTACTTCCACCTCCACCAACGCCTTCCGCTCCATGTTCCACCAGCTTGGATACAAGGCGGCCGTGGTCGAGGGGGACAGTTTTCACCGCTACACCAGGCCCGAGATGGACGTGGCGATCCGCAAGGCCCGGGAGCAGGGGCGGCATATCAGCTACTTCGGCCCGGAGGCCAACGACTTCGGTCTGCTGGAGTCCTTTTTCCAGGAGTATGGCCAGAGCGGCACCGGCCAGTATCGGCGCTATCTGCACAGCTTCGACGAGGCGGTGCCTTTCAACCAGATGCCTGGCACCTTCACCCCCTGGCAGGATCTGCCCGGCGAGACGGATCTGCTGTTCTACGAAGGACTGCATGGCGGCGTGGTCACGGGGGAGCACAACGTGGCGCGGCACGTGGACTTTCTCATCGGCGTGGTGCCCATCGTCAACCTGGAGTGGATCCAGAAGCTCATTCGCGACACCTCGGAACGCGGCCACTCCCGCGAGGCGGTGACCGACTCCATCGTGCGTTCCATGGACGACTACATCAACTTCATCACGCCGCAGTTCTCCCGCACCCACATCAACTTCCAGCGGGTGCCGACCGTCGATACTTCCAACCCTTTCAGCGCCAAGGTGATACCCAGCCTGGACGAGAGTATGCTGGTGATCAGGTTTCGGGGCATCAAGCAGGTGGACTTCCCCTACCTGCTGTCGATGATAGACGGCGCCTTCATGTCCAGGATGAACACCATCGTCGTGCCGGGTGGCAAGATGGGCTTCGCAATGGAACTGATCCTGCGCCCCCTGATCCAGCAACTGATCGAAACAGGCAAGATCACCTGAGCCAAGGAGCTTAACGATGCGCGCTGCACTTCTCTCATTCACGCTGGCAACCCTGCTGGGCGGTTGCAGCTCCGGCCCCGCCGCACCCACGGTCGAAACGGGCACCATGGTGGTTCGCCCGGCGGAGCATTGGACCTACGGGGCGACACCACGCTATGCGCTGGCCGAACAATTCCAGTATGCGGGCAACAGCGCCGCGCCCTGGCTCGAACCGGTACAGCAGGCCGTCATCCGGCAACTGGACGGCAAAGGCTGGCGCAGCGTTCCCCTGGATGAGGCCGACGTCTGGGTCGCCATCGGGGTAGCTGGCAGCCAGGACATGAGCGATGGCGAGATCTTCTCCCGCCTCGGCATGACACCGGGCCTGAACGCCGCCGCCAATGCCCGCAAGGGGACCCTGGCCGTCGTGCTGCTCGACGGGCATAGCCAGAAAGCGGTGTGGAGCAGCGCCATCCAGCTCGCCAGCGACGTGCCTGTCGCAGAGGAAGCCCGTGGCCAGCTTAGCCAGCAACTGGCCGCCCAGCTGCTGGGCTCGCTACCGTCAGACTGATGTCTCTTTCAACAAAAACGGCCTGCTTCACGCAGGCCGTTTTCCATGCACGCCGTGACGGCATCAGGGTCACTTCAACTCGCAGGTCAGCTGGGTCACACCGCTCTTGACCAGGGTGGCCTGCTTGTCCTGACGGGAGAAGGTAGTCACCCCGTCGGAATAGCTGGCAGTCTCTTTGGGCGACTCGATGCGCCCCAGCTTGTGATAGACACCGGCATAAGGGAACTGCACCATGTCGGCCTGGGCATCATAGGTGATGGCCAGCAACTCTTCCCCGCACTGATACTGGCTGTATTGATACTGGGTCGGCTGCGGCATGCTGCAGGCGGCCAGACCGAACAGGGGAAGCAACATCATCATTTTTTTCATCGCACTTTCCTTATGTCATGGCGTTATCGACGGGACAAACTTTAGCGGTCAACCCTCAAGAATTTGATAACTATGGGTAATTTCTACCGCTTTTTCCAACATCAGGGAAACTGAACAATATTTTTCCATGGACAGATCCACCGCACGGGCGACCTGCTTCTCCGCCAGCCCCTTGCCGGTCACCACGAACTTGAGGTGGATCTGCTCAAATACCCGGGGAACGGTATCGGCGCGGGTCCCTTCCAGTTCGACATGGCAGGCGGTCACGGATTGACGGGCCTTCTCCAGGATGGAGACCACATCGATGGAGCTGCAACCGCCGACAGCCAGCAGGATCATCTCCATCGGGCTGGCACCTTCACCCGGGTTGGCGCCATCCAGGGTCACCTGATGACCGGACTCGCTCTCCCCCACAAACTTCATGCCTTCCACCCAGCTGACCTTGGCTTTCATCTCTCACTTTCCTCTCAATGACGACGGTTCTAACGCCCATAGCATACCTCAAGCCGGGGTCGAGTGGCACATGCGCCAAGATCTTGCCCGTTCCCGACGATAAAGCCCCGTTTGTGGCGACAGCAGCCTCTCCTGCGAAACGGACGACGACCCAAAGGGAAATAGATCGAAATCAACATTCGACCTCCTCTTCTTGCCTAGAATGCCCCGGACGACGCAGCAGATGGCGGCTCACCGGTGGACGGCAAAACCCCAAAGCCTTGTCAGCACAGGCAAAGGCTCTTATTCTACTGCGACCAAAGAGTAAGGAATGGCAAGCTTGGCAACTTGCCTGGACGCACAGTCCATAAAAATGACACTACAGAGGAAGTCTCATGATCATTGGCAAACCGCAAAGCGATCCCACCCTTGAGTGGTTCTTGTCGCATTGCCACATTCATAAGTATCCCGCCAAGAGCACCCTGATCCACGCCGGTGAAAAAGCGGAAACCCTCTACTACATCGTCAAGGGCACCGTCGCCGTCCTGATCAAGGATGACGAAGGCAAGGAGATGATCCTCTCCTACCTGAATCAGGGGGATTTCCTGGGCGAGATGGGGATGTTCGAAGAGAACGAGAATCCGGAGCGTTCCGCCTGGGTACGTGCCAAAGGCGCCTGTGAAGTCGCCGAGATCTCCTACAAGAAGTTCCGCCAGCTGATCCAGGTCAACCCGGACATCCTGATGCGTCTATCCGGTCAAATGGCCAAGCGCCTGCAGCACACCAGCCAGAAGGTCGGCAACCTCGCCTTCCTGGACGTGACCGGCCGCATTGCCCAGACCCTGCTCAACCTGGCCAAACAGCCGGATGCCATGACCCACCCGGATGGCATGCAGATCAAGATCACCCGCCAGGAGATCGGCCAGATCGTCGGCTGCTCCCGTGAAACCGTCGGCCGCATCCTCAAGATGCTGGAAGAGCAGGAGCTCATCTCCGCCCACGGCAAGACCATAGTGGTGTTTGGTACCCGATGACCGGGTTCCGCCGACGGCGCCCGCACAGCGCCGTTGGATAAAAAGGCTGCCCATGGCAGCCTTTTCCGATCCTCTCCCCTATAATCCCGAACGCCCCGCCGTCATGGCCTTCGCCAAGAGAACTCCTATGCACCTTCAATGCCCCCTTTGCCGCAGCCCCCTGCACCTTCATGCCGCCTCCCGCGGGGTCTATTGCGACAACAAGCACCACTTCGATCCCGTACCGGAAGGCTATCTGGACCTCATCCCCGGCAAGAAGAACCCCAAGGACAGCGACAGCCGGGCCCTGCTGCGCGCCAAGCGCCGCTTCCTGGAACAAGGCCACCAGCTGCCTCTGGTAGACGCCATGGCGAACCTGCTCGCTCCTCTTGGCGAGCGCGAGCTTGTCCACCTCGGCTGTGGCGAGGGGTACTACTGCCGCGCCCTGGCTGAGCGGCTGCCCGGCTGGCAGGTCGGCGGTTTCGATCTGGCCAAGAATGCCATCTTCGCCGCCAACAAGGCGCAACCGGAAGGCCAGTTCGTCATCGCCGACCCGGCGCGCGCCCCGCTACTGCCTGGCACGGCCCAGGTGCTGCTGGTCAACGACCTCAAGGTCAAGACGGAACTCCTGGTCAGCTGGCTGGCGTCGGGCGGCTATCTGCTCCACGTGCAGCCAGGCCCTCGCCATCAGTGGCAATTGCGCGTCAGCCTCAATCCGGTGAGCATGGAACATCCCCTGAGCTGGCCCGCCCTCACCGGGCTTGTCAGTGTTGCTCAGCAACGCGCCCAGTTCAGTACGGCGCTGGATCAGGGCCTGCGCGAGCACATTCTGGAGACCAGTCGCCTCGGCTGGCGTGCCAGCGGCGAGCAGCGCCACGCCTTCACCCACCAGGGGCCCGACGCCCTCGAGCAGGATCTGCTGCTCAGCCTGTGGCAAAAACCGCTGTGAACCGGTGACAAACCATGAAAAAAGGCCCTGACGGGCCTTTTTGACAAAGCGAGTGCGCCTTTCCTCTGACAGGGAAGAGACACCCGACCACGCAGCAAGACAAAAATGGGGCCCTCGGCCCTAATGCCGATCAGTTAAGGATCCATTGACCGATCCTCAGGCTGTGTAAGAATCCGAAACTCCTTGTTGGGTTTCGGATTTTTTTATGCGTATCGACCAAGCTCTCGACTTCATTCACGCCTGTCCTCCCGGAAAGTTTGAGTCC
>NZ_JALIHH010000186.1:0-522 GCF_022869435.1 Aeromonas sp. LsrichE-8G | reverse complement strand
GTATCTATTCACCAGGACGGGGTTGACGGCATCAGTTCTGCCGGGATGGGATAATCTGTCTTCTCGATGCACGCCCTGACCACGGCCCTCAACCACTCCTGTGGGCAGCGGCCCAATCGCTTGCCGGTCTCCACCAACGACAGGATGCGCTGGCGAAACAGCTCGCCCCGGTGAGACCACACGCCGTAGCTACCCTTGCGCCAGAGCACATAGCCACGCAGCGCCCGCTCCGCCTCGTTGTTGGTCAGCGCTATTTCGTCGTCAGTCATAAACCGCCACAGCATCTCGTCATCCCGCAGCAGCAACTGGCATCGTCCACGGTAGCGTTTGCTGCACAACAGGGCGCCGCGCTCCAACTGGCTTCGCCAGCTTTGCCGGTAACGCGCGAGCCTGCGCAGGTATTTCTGCTTGCTCAACGCACCGCTTTCCCAACGGTGCCGGGTACGAAACACCGCATCCGCCAGCAAGACCAACCGGGCACCGATGGGCTGGTTGCACTGCTCGCTACTCTCGGCGATGGCC
>NZ_JALIHH010000185.1:0-3157 GCF_022869435.1 Aeromonas sp. LsrichE-8G | reverse complement strand
CCTGTCGTTGGTGGAGACCGGCAAGCGATTGGGCCGCTGCCCACAGGAGTGGTTGAGGGCCGTGGTCAGGGCGTGCATCGAGAAGACAGATTATCCCATCCCGGCAGAACTGATGCCGTCAACCCCGTCCTGGTGAATAGATACGTGTACACGACAGTGTTATTGGTTAACTTATGAAGAAAATGTCATTGGAGCAAAAGATGGAATTTTTGCAGTTTTTATTCTCGTTAAAACGGTCACAAAAGCGTGTGGTCAGTGTCGCTATTGACTCTGTTTTTCTGCTGTTTGCCTTTTGGTTTGCGTTATTGGTGCGTTTAGACTCTGTTGAAGTATTACTCAAGGCCCAATATTGGGGGCTAATAGCATTAACAATACCCATTAGTATTGCTGGTTTTGTGCGGTTGGGGCTGTATCGCGCAGTGCTGCGTTATATCGGCTCGCAAGCGTTTACTGCTATCGTTGCGGGTGTAGTTATTTCTACCATAGCCCTTGTTTTACTAGCCTATTATGGCGGTGTTGATTTACCTCGTACCGTTCCCTTTATTTATGCTGCCTTTGCGCTAGTGTTTGTTGGCGGCGCGCGCTCGCTTATGCGGTCTTTAGTTGGTGCGGGTATGAATCGTCGTGGTGAACCTGTGATAATTTATGGTGCCGGTGTGAGCGGCCGCCAAACGGCAATTGCGCTAGCGCAAAGCCATGAATATCATCCAATTGCTTTTGTTGATGATGATGAATCGTTGCAAGGTACTGTGATCCAGGGCCTACATGTGCATGCACCACAGGAATTACGTAAGTTAATCAAACAAAAAGCCACTGCACGAGTATTGTTAGCGATGCCAAGTGCCTCACGCTCTCGCAGGCAAGAGATTATCAATCAGCTTGAGCCGCTTAGCGTTAAGGTGATGACATTGCCCGCGATGGCTGATTTAGTCAGTGGTGATAAGTTATTTAGTGATGTAAAAGAAGTAGAAATCGAAGATTTACTGGGCCGTGATTCTGTTGCACCTAGACAAAACCTATTGTCCGCTAACATCAAAAATAAAGTGGTGATGGTGACAGGAGCAGGGGGCTCGATTGGCTCTGAATTATGTCGGCAGATTTTAAAGCAGTCACCTAAAAAGCTAGTGCTATTTGAGTTATCAGAATTTGCACTTTACTCCATTGAACGTGAGCTTTCTGCTACTGCCCATGATTTGGGTATTGATATTGAAATTTTGCCCATGATGGGGTCTGTACAACGTGAAAATCGTGTACAAGCGGTAATGCAAGCCTTTAATGTACAAACTGTTTACCACGCAGCAGCCTACAAACACGTGCCTTTGGTTGAGCATAATGTGGTTGAAGGTGTTCGCAACAACGTATTTGGTACCTTGTATACCGCTAGAGCCGCAATTGCAGCAAATGTAGAAACCTTTGTTTTGGTCTCTACCGATAAAGCCGTGCGCCCTACAAATGTGATGGGTACCACTAAACGTATGGCGGAACTGGCATTGCAAGCATTAGCAAAAGAGGTGCATCAAACGCGTTTTTGTATGGTGCGTTTTGGTAATGTGCTAGGGTCTTCTGGTTCAGTTGTGCCATTGTTCCGTAAGCAGATCTCTAATGGCGGTCCGGTAACTGTTACTCATCCTGAAATAACCCGCTTTTTTATGACGATTCCAGAAGCATCACAGCTGGTTATTCAAGCGGGTGCTATGGGTAAAGGCGGCGATGTCTTTGTACTTGATATGGGAAAATCGGTCAAAATCGTTGATCTCGCAGCTAAAATGATCCGCTTAAGTGGTTATGATGTGAAGGATGAAGCAAATCCCAATGGTGATATCGCTATTGAATTTACCGGCCTTCGTCCTGGTGAAAAATTGTATGAAGAGTTACTGATTGGCGATGATGTAACAGGTACAGACCATGAGCGGATTATGACAGCGAATGAAATTTATCTGCCATGGTCCGAATTAGAGTTAATTCTTAATCGTTTAGACAAAGCATGCCATGAGTTCAACCATGAGGCGATCCGTGAGATTTTACTTGCGGCGCCAACCGGTTTCGCCCCAACTGATGGTATTTGTGATCTAGTTTGGCAGCAAAGGAAATTATTTAAACCAGCTGATACAAAACCGAAAGTGGTAACGTTAGTTTCTTGATTCAATGTCTTATGTCGTTTAGATGTTGCAAAGTTAAATCTTTTTAAAAGCCAAATCCCCATGGATTTGGCTTTTTGTCTTTTAGCGTTTTTAAGGATTTTGTATGTCTAGGAAGTATTTTGGTACTGATGGTGTGCGTGGCAAAGTAGGTAAATTCCCAATTACGCCTGATTTTGCGATGAAGTTAGGTTGGGCGGCAGGTACAGTGCTCGCATCCACAGGCACTAAAGAGGTGCTAATTGGTAAGGATACCCGTAGTCATGTACAGGATCTTTAGCGCCAACCAATTGAAATAGATATAAAAAAGGCTTCGTTTGTGATCTAATTTTATCGCCAAACAAAATCAACACGCGCGAAGCCTATGACCATTATTAATGCTAATCACTATCTGGAGCAACTCCTGGCTCCCGCCGCACTCGAGCGCATTGCTCGGCTCTGCAAGTTTTGTCTGCGTCAGCGCGCCATTACCCCTGCCATGTGCATATTCCGGCCGATCATGAACACCAATTCCGATTCAACGTGAACACCATTTCCGGACCAATGTGAACGCTCATTCCGGTTCAACCTGAACACTTCGCCCCTCCTTTCCGGAAACAGTGTTCAACATCCCGGAATCACTGTTCACATTCACCAGAATCATCCTTAACGCATTGATTTAAAAACCTTTGATACGCTCTCCCTTTTGCCAGGGAAGAGCCTATGTCTGCCAAGAGGATTGCAATGCGTAAAATTCGTGAAGTACTGCGACTGCGGCTGGAAGCTGACCTCTCTGTTCGCCAAATCAGTATCTGTACCAAGGTCAGTGTCGGCTCCATCCAGAAACTCCTCAAAAGTGCCCAGGCGCTCGGCCTTACCTGGCCCTTACCTACCCCCCCGGTGTCAGAATAGTTGTCGCCTAATCTGAATAATCTAAATGTGAAGACCGGGGGCGGATAAAGAGTGTCGAATGGCTCGTTATTCAAGTGAGCGCAAGGCTGCTTTGCTCAAGAAGCTGCTGCCGCCCATCAATATGTCGG
>NZ_JALIHH010000184.1:0-2247 GCF_022869435.1 Aeromonas sp. LsrichE-8G | reverse complement strand
GAAAGTGTGCTAACGCCAGGAATCGCATGCGTTTCCTGGCGTTGGTTTCTGCCTTGGCGAGGGCCAAGAAATCGATTGGATCGGACATACTGAGTACAGTGAAACCAGAATAGAGCAATTAGATCACATCTTTAATCTGATTGGTAATATTCGGGGCGATCGGCGGGCTTGATGAGGCCGTTGGGACACGCCTTGAAGCAGTCGCCACAACGGGTGCAGAGGGTGAGGAACTGGGACTCGTCGATGGCCCAGGGCGGGCGTGCCTCATGGCAGACCACCTCGGGTCTGCGGGGGCTCCCCCATGCGTGTGCCAGCCAGCGACAGAAAAAATGCGTCATGCCCACCTCTATACCCATTAAGGGTTAATTTTATCCAGTTTTGGGCCGGCAAGCCAGAGAATAGCGGCGGGCAGGATCGCAAGCCGGGTTGCCCTTGTGTAAGCTAGGCGGGTCTTTTTGCGGGATTGAATGAACTCATGTGGCTATTTCTGTGGCGTGCTTCTCTGCTCTATGTCTTCCCCCTGCTGATGTGGGTCTACTGCCATCTCAAGGGTATCGAGTTCAGTGAACTGGATACCGGGGTCAACAGCCACAAGTGGGTGGTGCTGGCGGCCTACCTGCTCTATGTGCTGATCTGGTTGCTGCTCAACCGCTATCTCGAACTCTTCCTGCGCCAGCGGGGGCGCCGATGACCCCGCTGCTGACCTGGTGGCCTGCCATGCTGGCTGGCGGGCTGGCGCTGCTGTTCGGCTGGTGGTGGGGGCGGCGCAGCGGCCGTGAAGAGGCGCTGCTGCTGGAGGAGCGTTATCAGGGGTTGCAGGATCGCTGGGACGCGCTGCAGGACGAGAAGATGCTGGCTCAGCAGAAGCTGGATCAGCAGCAGACCCTATTGCTCAAGCTCACCGCCCGTCTCAAGGAAGCCGAGGCGACCCTGCGCAGCGAACGCATCGCCAGCGCCGAGAAGCTGCAGTTGCAGCAAGAGGCTGAGCAGCGCCTCGGCCAACAGTTCGAGAACCTCGCCAATCGTATCTTTGAACAAAATGCTGGAAACTTCCGCGAACTGAATCAGAACAGCATGGATCTCCTGCTGACTCCACTCAAAGAGCAGTTGGAGGGCTTTCGCCGCCAGGTGGGAGAGACCCACGCCCAGGAGACGGCCCAGCGCCACAACCTCAAGTTCGAGCTGGAGCGCCTTGCCGAGCTCAACGCCCGCATGACCGAAGAGGCGGCGGCGCTGACCCGGGCCCTCAAGGGCGACAGCAAGCAGCAGGGCAACTGGGGGGAGGTGGTGCTGGCGCGGATCCTCTCCGAGTGCGGCCTGCGCGAGGGGCATGAGTACCACACCCAGGTCAACATCGAGGTGGACAAGGGCAAGCGCTACCAACCCGACGTCATCGTCCACCTGCCCCAGGACAAAGACATCATCATCGACGCCAAGGTGTCGCTGACCGCCTATGAGCGCTGGTACAACGCCGCTGATGATCTGGAGAAGGCGGTGGCGCTCAAGGAGCACATCGCCTCGGTGCGCAACCATATCCGCGAGCTGGGCCGCAAGGATTACCAGCAGTTGCCCGGGGTGCGCACCCTGGACTATGTGCTGATGTTCGTGGCGGTGGAGCCTGCCTTTCTCGCTGCCCTGGAAGCGGACCCTTCCCTGGTGCGCTACGGGCTGGAACACAACATCCTGCTGGTGAGCCCTACCAACCTGATGGTGGCGCTGCGCACCATAGAGAACCTGTGGCGCTACGAGCGGCAGAACCAGAACTCGCGCCAGATAGCGGAGCGGGCCTGCCGCCTCTACGAGAAGCTGCGGCTGTTCGTGGAGGAGATGCAGCAGATGGGGGGCAGCTTGCACAAGGCGCAGGAGAGCTACGACAAGGCGATGGGCCGGCTGGTCAACGGTCGTGGCAACCTGATCGCCCAGGCCGAGCGCTTTCGCGAGCTGGGGGTCGAGGTGACCAAGCCCTTGCCGGACGCGCTGGTGGACAGGGCGCTGGAGCGGGAGGAGTCGGCGGACTGAGGGGAGTCGTCATTCGCCGGGACAACGAAAAGGGCAGCCATTGGCTGCCCTTTTCGTTTCATGCAACAGCCTGGACGGCTGCTTATACCAATCAGATTAAAGATGTGATCTAATTGCTCTATTCTGGTTTCACTGTACTCAGTATGTCCGATCCAATCGATTTCTTGGCCCTCGCCAAGGCAGAAACCAACGCCAGGAAACGCATGCGATTCCTGGCGTTAGCACACT
>NZ_JALIHH010000183.1:0-3937 GCF_022869435.1 Aeromonas sp. LsrichE-8G | reverse complement strand
TTATTCAGTGCCCTGGCCATCGTCTTGCTGACGCTGCTGGGTAAGGCTGGAGACAGTGTCGGTCTAGAGAGAACGATCAAGGTCAATACCAGCAAGAGCCGAACCTATTCGTTCTTTCGGCAAGGGGTCATCTATTACCAGTTGCTACCTAAAATGAAAGAAGCCAATGCGGTCTTGTTGATGGATAAATTTATCTACTACCTGAAGCAACACCGCTTATATACCCGCACACTTGGAATTATTTGAGTCTCTAAAAATGAGGGGATCTCTGAGAGTTCAGACTGAACGGCGTGTGTGTATTTTCTCCGGGTGCGGCGACGGGCCTGGACCGCCTCTGCCAGCATGGCAAGCAGGTGTTCACTCTCTTCCCAGCAGAGGCAGGCATCGGTCACTGACAGGCCGTATTGCAGCTCACCCAGAGGAGCCGGTTTCTGGTTTCCTCCCAGCAAGAAGCTCTCGACCATGACGGCGGCGATGGCTTGGCTCCCTTCGCTCAGCTGGCGACAGAGCTCTTTGGCGACCTTCAGCTGGTTCGTGTGCAGCTTCTGGCTGTTGCCATGGCTGCAATCTACCATCAGGCGAGGGGGGAGTCCCTGACGGATGAGGCGGTCTGCTGCCTCCGCCACATCGCTCTGGTAGTAGTTGGGCAGGGTGCCGCCACGCAGAATGATATGGCCATCGGGATTGCCTTCGCTCTTGATCACTACCATGCCGCCCTGGCTGCCGGGGGCGGTGAAGAGATGGGAGGCGGTACTGGCCTGGATGGCATCGATGGCGACCCGGATATTGCCGTCCGTACCGTTCTTGAATCCCACGGGGCAGGGCAGTGCGGAGGCCAATTGCCGGTGGACCTGAGACTCCGTGGTGCGTGCCCCGATGGCGCCCCAGCTGACGAGATCGGCGAGATAGAGAAAGCTGGTGGTGTCGAGGAATTCGGTGGCGGTGGCGAGCCCCAGCCCATTGATGTCGAGCAGCACCTGGCGTGCCAGATGCAATCCCCGATTGATGTCGTTGCTGCCGTCCAGGTGCGGATCGAAGACCAGCCCCTTCCAGCCCACCGTGGTGCGCGGCTTTTCAAAATAGGCGCGCATGACTATCTGAAGGCTGTCTTCATAGGCGGTGGCGAGTCGTGCCAGCCGTCCGGCATAGTCCAGGGCCGCGACGGGATCATGGATGGAGCAGGGGCCAATCACGACCAGCAGGCGATCGTCTTCACCTGCCAGGATCCGGCGTGCCTGATGGCGCTGGTTGTCGATGTGCCGGGTCATGTCGGCCGGACAGGGGTGCTGCACCAGCAGCTCGGCAGGGGTGGGTAGCGCCTCTATGGCGAAGGCGCGCATGACCGAATTCAAAACTGCCATCTGGAGTTACCTTGCTGTGCATGTGTGCGATGGGGAACCCGTATGCGGCATCCTGTTGGGAGCAGACAGATTCACGGCTCATCGCAGTTGTTGAGAATGATTGTCATTATCTTAGTGTTTGTCTCAAATGCAAGTGCAATGAAATCGCCAGGCGAAGATGGGGGGAGAAAGAACGATGGCGGGGGAACCGCAGCAAAAGCAGGCCGCTTCCCCGAGGGAAGAAGCCCGCCAGTCACAAGATAAAGAGGGGATCAGCTGTCCATCACGGCGTGCCTGTCCTGATGGTAGGCGTCTTCATCCTTGCCACTGCGCCAGTAGGGGACTGCGTAGACCCGCTGGCGCTCGGCATCCAGGGCGCGTCTGACGTGGCGGCGCAGCGGCACGACCAGGCTCTCTTCCCCGCCAAACCAGAAATAGCTCCCCTCGGCGACCATAGGCTGGGCGGTGAAATGCGCCACCAGGGTCGCGGCCTGCTCCGGATTGCCCACGAACCAGCGCAGGTCGACGCCGGCCGGCAGCGACAGATCCTGCACGTCGTCCTGATGGGGGACCAGCAGGGCGATATGGCCGCGGGCATGGGCTGGCATCACTTCCACCATGGCGCTGATGGCGGGCAGGGCGGTGAGATCCCCCGCCATGTAATAGTGCTCGGCCGTTTGCAGCATGGGGTCGGGACCGCCCGGGCCCGAGATGGCGAGCCTGTCCCCCGGTTTGGCGTGCAGGGCGAAACGACTGGCGGGGCCGGCCTCGCCGTGCAGGGCGAAGTCGATGTCGAGCTCCAGCGCCTCCCGGCGAAACGCGCGTATGGTGAATGTGCGAATGACGGGTTTCTGGGCGGGATCGAGCCAGCGAGGCCCCTTGTCGGTGGGGGTGGGCAACACTATCTCGCGCTGATCCGGTCGGGGCAGCATGATCTTGACATGAGCACCGCCACAGCTGAAGGGGTAGTCCACAAGCTCGGGGCTGGTCAGGCAGATTCGGCGCAGATGCGGGCTCACATCCTGAACATGCTTGACGGTGAGCAGGCGGGGGCGATTGGCCGGGGCGGGTTGAGACATGGGCATACTCCTGGCTGATGATGGCGCCCATTCTTGATTAAATGAAAACTATTATCAATTGGTTTGTGGGCAGAATGGGTCGCGATTGACCATCCTCTGGATCTCCATCTTAAATACGAAAGGGGACTCCCTCCGACGTAGGTGGGAGGGGAATTTCGCCGGGGCGTCAGCCCCGCTGGTTTTGAATGTATTGCTTGATCACCTCCAACGGTGCTCCGCCGCAAGAGCCCGCAAAGTAAGAGCGTGACCAGAGTACGGGTTTGCTGTAAGCACCTCTCAAGTCCAGAAATTCATTACGCAGTCGCCTTGATGTGACCGCCTTTAACGAGTTCACCAGTACCGATAGCTGTACCGTTGGCGCGTACTCTATCAGCATGTGAACATGATCAGCCTCTCCGTCACACTCTTTCAGTTCCGCACCAAAATCTCTGCAAACCTCTGCCGCACACTGACCGAAGGAAGCGTGATGCAGATCCCCCAGTATCGGCTTTCGATACTTGGTGATAAACACCAAGTGTACGTGCAAAACGTAGGCCGCATGGCGTGATTTATTAATTTTAGTGAATTGCATTCTGTCACTCAATCGGGCTTAATAGATATGGCAATAATGCTACACACTGAGCGCTAAATGCAAATTCTGAAAGCCTACAAATTCCGACTCGAACCGACCGAACAACAAGCGCAACGCCTGCGCCAGTTGGGCGGTTGTGCTCGTTATGTCTGGAATCACGGGCTGGCAGAAACCAAACGCATTCTGGATGCTGGCGAAAAACTGCCTTCTGCCTTTGAGCTGAACAGGATGCTCACCAGTTGGAAGAAAGACCCAGAAATGGCCTTTCTGGCCGAGGCATATACCGACAACCTCCAGCAGAAGCTCAAGGATTTGCATGGCGCGTGGATGCGCTGCTTTGATAAGAAACTCGCCGCCAAGGCACCCGTATTCAAGAAAAAAAGCGACAACTGCGACGCTATCCGGTTCGTCAACTTCGACAAGTATTGCCGCCTTGAAAAGGGTCGCGTGAAGCTGCCTGCCGGGCTGGCGTGGGTCAAGTTCCGTCAGTCCCAGCCAGTTGAAGGGAAAATTAAAAACGCGACCGTCAGCCAAGCAGCCGGGCACTGGTATATCTCCTTTCAGGTCGAGCAGGAGACGCTTGAGCCAATTCACCCCTCCGGCTCAATGGTCGGGCTGGATGCGGGGATCGCCAAGCTCGCAACCCTGTCAGATGGCACGGTGTTTGAGCCCGTCAACAGCTTCAAAACCAATCAGACCAAGCTGGCAAGGCTCCAACGCCAGTTGAGCAAAAAGGTAAAGTTCAGCAGCAACTGGAAGAAACAAAAAGCCAAGATCCAGCGGCTGCATTCACATATCGCTAATACCCGCCGCGATTACCTTCACAAGGTCACAACGACTATCAGCAAAAACCACGCGATGATCGTCATTGAGGATTTGAAGGTTGCCAGCATGTCAAAATCAGCAGCGGGCACGACCAGCCAGCCGGGGCGCAACGTCCGGGCAAA
>NZ_JALIHH010000182.1:0-293 GCF_022869435.1 Aeromonas sp. LsrichE-8G | reverse complement strand
CATACGAGGTAACCATCGGCGGAGCGTGGAGGCTGCCACATTGAGCCCTGTTAACCGATTGATTTTTATAGCCAATAGTTCAGTACACCAACGGCTGCGCTGATAACCAAAATCTTGCGGAGAAAACTGCATGAGCAGCACCAGTAGGGTGACAATCTTGGCGATAGGTAAGACTGGGGCACGGCCAGCCGGTAAGGCTTCTAGCGCATCTATGCCTTCATCTCGATACCACCGAAGCCAACGACCGATGGTCGAGCGCGCAGCGCCGGTAAGGTGATGAACATCGGTGATCG
>NZ_JALIHH010000181.1:0-545 GCF_022869435.1 Aeromonas sp. LsrichE-8G | reverse complement strand
CAAATAATCCACCTGCTCATAAGCATCGGCCAAAGCCTGTATGTCAGGCACATGAACACCACCACCGGCAAAGGTAAACCGTAGCTTGCCACCTTGCTGCAAGTAAGCACGAATGGCCGACATCAACAATGGGATACGCTGCAACCGACCAGCATTACCACAGTACACAATGTCTTTAGTACGTTCTTCTACTGATACGGCCGTTACAGGGAAAGACGGATTATCCAGCAACAATATAGGGCTTGATGTATTACTACGTTGTTGAATATAAACCTTCATATCTTCCGATAACGTAACAATGCCAGCAGCGTGGCGCAGTGTGTAATTGTCTACAGCCGTCAGTATCCGCAGCAATAACCGATTCAATGGAATAACAATGTCTGCCGCTTCAGGGTGAATATCCTGCAGGTGATACACATACCGAGCACCAAACAACCGGCAGTAGAGTGCCACTATAAATGGCACCACGACTGGTGGATTGGTAGACACATACACATTGGCCGGCTTGGCGCGCACCAAACTGACCAATGTCCACAGCATAAAGA
>NZ_JALIHH010000180.1:0-2371 GCF_022869435.1 Aeromonas sp. LsrichE-8G | reverse complement strand
CCGACATATTGATGGGCGGCAGCAGCTTCTTGAGCAAAGCAGCCTTGCGCTCACTTGAATAACGAGCCATTCGACACTCTTTATCCGCCCCCGGTCTTCACATTTAGATTATTCAGATTAGGCGACAACTATTCTGACACCGGGGGAATGGATCATTCACTCGCTCGTACGCAAAAAAAATGAGCCTCGATAGAGGCTCATTTGGGGCGATGCAAGAGGCATTTGTCATATTGGTCAATTATCGTTTTAAGCGTTGCGCTTTCGAACTGAGTCCACCCAAAATTGAATCTGCAATCTCAGTGGGAAATGTATCAGGCAATTGCTGACGAACGATTGATATTACCTCATCCAGATTATCCGTCAGTTCGCTGATGATTTTTTCCATCTGCACTTGTTCAAAACCAATCGCCTTGGCCGTTTGATAAAAATGGCGAGGAAATATCTGCTCTATCGCGTATTTTTTGCCCTTGGTTGCAGTAAGCCCCATGGCCAACTTGGCATCACGGGGATGTAATCCTTTACCACCAAATGCAGGATACATGGAAAGGATGTCGTAAAACGGTGTAAGCCGGAAACGCCCTTCAGGTTCGATAAACACCGAGAAATTCTTGGCATGGCCATCAGTGGCAGCCAGCAGCCAGAACAACACCTGAGACTTCATAAACAGGTACCGATCCTGCTCCGGCGTGGCCGATCCCAGCAGGGTCGTCATGATGTCAGCAATGCCCGGTCCACCATGGCTCTCGTACTTGCGTGCTGACGGTACATTCAACACCTGGCAGAAGTCCTCTTGGGGCAGGCGCATGATCCAACTGCGATCCGTGGCGTAGCGCCGATCGAAGCGTTCCACCGCCAGAGCCTTGACCTTGCCGACCTGCATGATGAAGCAATGGGGAACCGGAAGACCCAATGCTTTGGCGATCAGGGTGCAGAGATATTCGTTTTCTACGCTCTGGGAGAGGTCTATCGAGTAGGAGTGGCTTTCGATCTTGCCAATGGGCAGCTTGATAATGTGGGTGGTTGGGGTCGCTGCATGCGGTAAGCACCAACGGTTGTCGAGGTAGAGTAACGCGGTCTTTTCCTGAGCCCCGGCGATGGATATCCGAAAATCGTCCTCTTCCCTCACCATACCAAGCGGGATCCCTTGCTGGTAGCTGGTCATGATCTGCTCCAGTTCGGCGTCAGAGAGCGGCTTGCACTCAATGCGCTTAACGTCTGGCACAGGTCTGCCCTGAGCCACCAGTTGCAATGCCCCCACGCTGTCCTGGCCAATGCAACTGAGCAGATCAAAGGGTTGGGTGGAATCGGCTTGATAGCGCGCCACCACCCGGTTTCTTACTTCCGGGTTATCTGGCAGCAGATTATCGAAGAAGTTATAGGCCTCATCGCCCTGGTAGCGCTGCTGGCGTAATGGCATGGAGAGCGAGATGGGGCGGCTGCCTGGCAACTTCACCCACGATTCATCGTACTGAAATTGGTGAGCACCATTGGTCGCCTTGGTAAAGGTACCTACCCGGTATCCGTTCATGTAGACCGTCAGGCTGGCCATTACCACTCCTCCTTCCAGCCAGGCGTGGCGTTTTCCGCAGGATCGGTGCGGGGCCTGATATCGAGGGAGAGTTCCAGTGCGGCGAGGATCTTGAACAAGGTCTCCAGCTTGGTTGACTCGGGATTGAGCTCGAAGCTGGACACCGTGTCCTGCCTGATCCCCACCTTGCCGGCCACTTTACCTTGGGAGAGCTTTTGCGAAAGCCTGGCATCCTTGAGACAGGCACTAAGTTGCTTGGCGCTGGTTACTTTCATGATTTGACTTACCTGGTAGCGTAATTTCTTTTAATTTACACGCCGTGGCAGGTATATCAATATTTACCTGCTTTAGGCGGTAAATGTTTTTCACACGCTAAAGGCGGTATTTAACCTTGATCCTCAGGTATGGGTTTCGCACTTTCGATTCAAGGGGCCATTAAAACAAGGTGTAACGAGTTTCAGCAGGAGTGCACTGGGGTTGGCGCAACAAAAGCCAAGGCAGCGATGGTGCGTCGGTTGATCGTCTCTGTCAGTGAGTCCATGATTGTTGCGATCGCTTCACGGGAGCTCACAAGTTCGCACCCGCGTTCGCTTCTTTAAATACCTTCTTGAATTGATGAGCACGAAATTTTGCCAATCTAGCCGAGGTTTCTCGGGAAAATTTGCAAATGCAGTGATGGTGTCATACCAAGCAGCCACCTCCATCTTAAATGCGAAAGGGGACTCCCTCCGACGTAGGTGGGAGGGGAATTTCGCCGGGGCGTCAGCCCCGCTGGTTTTGAATGTATTGCTTGATCACCTCCAACGGTGCTCCGCCGCAAGAGCCCGCAAAGTAAGAGCGTGA
>NZ_JALIHH010000179.1:0-662 GCF_022869435.1 Aeromonas sp. LsrichE-8G | reverse complement strand
GCATCGGGTAGGGTGTCTGCCGGTTGGTTGAGGTGTTACCCGAGCCGAAATGTGCTCTGAGTTCAGGCATATCCTGGGTTCGGAACAGGGCCCCATCGATGGCAAAGACCTGTAAACCGTGCCAATGGTCTTCAGGATAACGTTCCAGCCCCCACACATCGGCGCACTGTTTGAACAGCCACTCGAGCGGCTGTTTGCCGAGTCGCTGACGGGCCTGAGACAGGGCACTGTCCGCGAGCAAGGCATCATTGGCCAACCCTTCTGCACAGATGTTGAGGCGCCGAGCGACCTCGGAGATGGGCTCATTGCGGAAAAAGGCCATCCCCACGACGAGCCACAAGACCATATCAGAAGGTAAGCGGCGTCGGCGGATAGTGGCCTTTTCAGACAAGGCGGCAGCGGCAGTAATCCATTCGTCGGGAATATGGTCGGCAAAAATGGCCAGCCGAGCCAGCATGTCGCCAGATGCCTCAACAACATCGTTCAGATCGTTTGCAATAGACATAAAAAATCCGTAACTAAATAACTGATCCCAATAGTGCTACACCTTCGCTGTGCCATAGCCATTCCCCGGGAAAGGAGACACGGTATCCATGAAGTGTTTCACTCGGGCCAGCAGGTTTGCCATCCCTCTGCATTGATGATTGCGCGTGATGGTTTCA
>NZ_JALIHH010000178.1:0-2380 GCF_022869435.1 Aeromonas sp. LsrichE-8G | reverse complement strand
TCACTGAAGGGAGAATCGATGAGAAAGAGGAGAAGTGAGTTGACCCAATCTGAACACTCGAGTTAGAAACGGGGTGACGTGAGCGCGTTAAGGATCAGGGTGTTCACGTTGGCCGGAATGGCTGTTCAACTTCGCCGGAATACGCAAACGCTGAATGTGACCTGTTCCCCGCGTCCGCGGGGATGAACCGCATTTATGATTGCTTATGTTTAAACTCCGCACCTGTTCCCCGCGTCCGCGGGGATGAACCGCCGAACAAGCCGCGCTCTGATCGCGGCTACCTCTGTTCCCCGCGTCCGCGGGGATGAACCGCGACCGTTCCCGCAGTGGCCGCTGCCTCTCTGCTGTTCCCCGCGTCCGCGGGGATGAACCGTTGCGTTGACCCCAGTCGTTCGCCTCATGGATCTGTTCCCCGCGTCCGCGGGGATGAACCGATGTCTGCGCTCCACCTGTTGCCAAGAGACGCCTGTTCCCCGCGTCCGCGGGGATGAACCGGAAAAACACGGCCCAGCCCTTGCGGGCGTCTGCCTGTTCCCCGCGTCCGCGGGGATGAACCGTCCACCTTGGCCCCGCTCAAGGCATCAAGCACCTGTTCCCCGCGTCCGCGGGGATGAACCGGGTTAGCGATCACGCGGGCTTTCATGGGGACGCTGTTCCCCGAGTCCGCGGGGATGAACCGGTGATCCGCCCCTGCTTGGCGCGACCCTCAAACTGTTCCCCGCGTCCGCGGGGATGAACCGACAGGATGGAGCAGACCATCGAGCAGATCCAGCTGTTCCCCGCGTCCGCGGGGATGAACCGCGGTGGATTTGCCATCTGTCCGCCGACCGACCCTGTTCCCCGCGTCCGCGGGGATGAACCGGCCATATGCGTATTCGTTATCACCTCCATTTTCTGTTCCCCGCGTCCGCGGGGATGAACCGTAGGTCACACGTTCTTCTACCACAAACCCAACCTGTTCCCCGCGTCCGCGGGGATGAACCGCTATGAGCTTTGTAGGTGATGCAATAGGGAGTGCTGTTCCCCGCGTCCGCGGGGATGAACCGACGTATTCGCCAAGGTTCGCGTCCCAGACCTTCTGTTCCCCGCGCCCGCGGGGATGAACCGCCGTGAGTAAAGCGGTCACTGTAGAATGAGAACTGTTCCCCGCGCCCGCGGGGATGAACCGCAACTTGATGGTGTTGCAGTTCAGACTTGATGCTGTTCCCCGCGCCCGCGGGGATGAACCGTGATCACGACCTACACATCCCGTGACGCCGAGCTGTTCCCCGCGCCCGCGGGGATGAACCGTTGTCCGGGCCATAGAAGGTGTGCCCCTTCTGCTGTTCCCCGCGCCCGCGGGGATGAACCGAGGATTGAGCGACCCAAAACAGTGTCGTTGCCTGTTCCCCGCGCCCGCGGGGATGAACCGCCTGCTGTCGTGGCGGGTGAAGTCGCCGCCGCCTGTTCCCTGTGCTCGCGGGGATGAACTGTGGAACCAGACGTTCAGGTCCAGCATCAAGGTCTGTTCCCCGCGTCCGCGGGGATGAACCGAATCTCTTCGGCATGGCATGCTCTCGATTACGTGCTAGGGTAATCGTTCTGGCTGTCATTGTTTGATCAGCAGCGAGAGCTGATAGCGGACATTTTCTAACAGAGCAGCTTTAATTTGGCGCGTCGGGTTTCGATTTTGGGTGTTATCTGATCGCGTGTGTAATCACCCGTAACGAGACAAGTGAATTTTTTGACGAGCATTGAGCGGCGGATTTACACGCCTGCGGCTTTCCCACTCAAATCACCATGATCATTACCAACCCTAGACAGGACGTGGCTTTGCTAGTCGCCAGCCTTCTAGGGATAGGTGATCAGGTAAGGCTGATCTGATCAGATAAAGTGATCAGATCAGGCAACGCTGATCTGATTCCCCGATCACTTCCGGTGATCACTTCTCAGATTTTTTCCAGATACCAACCCCATGGCTCGTTTTGAAAACCTGCTTGGCATGAGATGAACTGCCAGCCAAGGTGGTACAGGTCATTATTCAAACGCCAAAACACCATTCTGTGGTTTGAGCTGGGCACTCCCACGTAATCCGTCAATTGTTGACTGGTGACTCCGGGATAAGTCGCCACCGCCCAGATATGGGCACGATGAGGATGCCAGCACATTTTTATTATCAGGTGTTCCACGCAATCAATCGGCCGCAGATCTTCAAGGGAAAATATTCTGGAAAATTTATCCATGAACCACCGGGAGCAGGGTGAGAGCGTGAACATTTTGTTAAATTTCACCCAGTTTTTTGAGACCCGCATTGAGTACCGTTTCCAGATATTCACTGCTCATTCCTGCGATTTTTTGCTTCCGTCTTACGCTCGCCTTGCGTGAAGTCTCGGCCCTGAGC
>NZ_JALIHH010000177.1:0-3910 GCF_022869435.1 Aeromonas sp. LsrichE-8G | reverse complement strand
CACTGATTGCCTTTCTTGGTCTGATGCATCTGCGGATCGCGTTGCTGCTCTTTGTTCTTGGTCGAGCTGGGTGCCTCAATGATGGTGGCATCGACCAAGGTGCCTTGAGTCATCATGACGCCTGCTTCGGCCAGCCAGCGATTGATAGTCTTGAACAATTGGCGGGCCAGTTGATGCTGCTCCAGCAGGTGGCGGAAATTCATGATGGTGGTGCGGTCCGGCAAGGCGCTATCCAGGGATAACCGGGCAAACAGACGGATGGAGGCGATTTCGTACAGAGCATCTTCCATCGCGCCATCGCTCAGGTTGTACCAATGCTGCATGCAGTGAATGCGTAGCATGGTTTCCAGCGGATAAGGTCGCCGGCCACTACCAGCCTTGGGGTAAAACGGCTCGATGACTTCCACCATGTTTTGCCATGGCAGAATCTGCTCCATGCGGGACAAGAAAATCTCTTTTCTGGTCTGACGGCGCTTACTGCTGAATTCACTGTCAGCGAAGGTAAGTTGATGACTCATGATGAACCCTGTTCCATGGCTCCAGATGACAAACATGATCTCATATCAGGGACTTGTTCACACCTTCCCTTGATGAGGTCTGTTGCATAGGTGCGACAATCTGCTCTCGTCACGGGGTGGGCGAGGGGGGGGGCTGTGAGATAACAACCCGCCCGATCTGTGCTCCGAACAGGCTGGATACGGTTACCGAGGTGCAATGCGCTGCGCTTGGTGCACCCTACGCCTGTTAACCGGCGTCGGTGCCGCGGGTTGGGTGTTGCCCCCTGTTGTTCGCTGAGGTGAGCCCGTTTGTCCAGGCCGCGAGGCAGGACGCCGAGCGAGCGCCGCTGGGCCAGGGAAGGCCCATCGGCGCGTGCCGTGGGACAAACGGGTGAACCGAGGGAACCCGACGCAGGAGGGCGAACAAGCGGGGGAGAAGACCTTTGGTGACTTTGGGTCTTTCCAAAGTCACTCGCCCAGCCGCGCAGCGGTAGCGAAACCCCGTCGAGGACGGAGTCCTCGCGTCCTGCGCGGCGAAGCCGTGCCATTGAGGCGTGGGGCGGCATTCGCCAGGCAATGACGTTACCCACCCCTCACCCTGACCCTCTCCCCCAAGGGGAGAGGGGAGCAAACCGAAGTCGCTGAGGCTGGCGGGCGAAATTCCGTCGAGGGCAGCGCCCTCGCGTCCTGCATGGCGAAGCCATGCCATTCACACGTGGTACGACATTGCACCAGGCAATGACGTTACCGACCCCTCACCCTAGCCCTCTCCCGCAAGGGGAGAGGGGACAAAGCCGAAACCCCATAGAGGACGGAGTCCTCGCGTCCTGCGCGGCGAAGCCGTGCCATTGAGGCGTGGGGCAGCATTCGCCAGGCAATGCCGTTACCCACCCCTCACCCTGACCCTCTCCCCCAAGGGAAGAGGGGATCAAACCGAAGTCGCCGAGGCTGGCGGGCGGAACCCTGTCGAGGACGGAGTCCTCGCGTCCTGCGCGGCGAAGCCGTGCCATTCAGGCGTGGGGCGGCATTGCATCAGGCAATGCCGTTACCCACCCCTCACCCTAACCCTCTCCCCCAAGGGGAGAGGGGATCAAGCCGAAGTCTCCGAGGTTGGCGGGCGAAACCCCGTCGAGGGCCGCGTCCTCGTGTCCTGCACGGCGAAGCCGTGCCATTGAGGCGTGGGGCGGCATTCGCCATGCAATGATGTTACCGACCCCTCACCCTGACCCTCTCCCTCAAGGGGAGAGGGGATGGTGACCGTGGGCGAATACGCGGCGGGAATCGACCCGGCACCCAGGGGCGAGGGCAGAGTTGTGCCCCTGTGTTTCGCATGGCGACGCCGCTTGGGGGCCGGTTATGCCAAAATGTGAACAAATCGATCTTTCCCCCGGTCAATCGCGGTCTGCCGCTTGTCGGGCCCGCCCCGAGTTGGCTAAGGTAGTCGCCCATCAGATGCACGCAGTAGTGGAGGTAGGCATGGATAAAATTTTGCTGGCGCTCTCGGAGCAGATGATAAACGCGCGGGATCTGGAGAGCCTGACCCGCCCCTTGCTGGAGATGCTGGCGTCGGTGACCGGGCTGGAGTCGACCTATCTCACCGAGATTGACCTCGGGCAAAGCACCCAGCATGTCCGTTATGCCCGCAATGTGGCCGGGCTGCAGATCCCCGAGGGGATGACGGTGGAGTGGAGCGATACCCTGTGTCGCCGTGCCATCGACGAAGAGATTGGTTACACCGATGACGTCGCCGCTCTGTGGGGGGACTCCCAGGCGGCCAGCGAGCTCGGCATTCGCTCCTATCTGAGCAGCCCGGTTCGCACCTCGACCGGCTCCCTCTATGGCACCCTGTGCGGTGCCAGTACCGAACAAAAACCCGCGGTGGCGGGGGCGCAGCAGCTCATCGCCTTCTTCGCGCACTTGATTGCCGAACAGGTGGAGCGGGAGCAACTGCTGCGGCAATTGCAGCAGGCCAACGACGAGCTCTCGCGCTTGGCCCTCTCCGATCCCCTCACCGGGCTCCCCAACCGCCGCGCCCTGATGCTCGAACTCACCCGCTTGTTCTCCCTGTCGGAGAGGGCGGGGCATCCGGTGCTCATCGCCTTTGTGGATCTCGATGGCTTCAAGGCCATCAACGACGAGTATGGCCACGAGGCGGGGGACAGGCTGCTCACCGCCATGGCGCGGCAACTGGGGGAGACCCTGCGTGGCGGCGATCTGCTGGCCCGTTTTGGGGGGGACGAGTTCGTGGCCGTGGGCATGGGGCCTTTCCCGGCCTCCGACACGCTGGATGGGGCGGTGTCAGCGTTTCGCCAGCGCCTGTTCGAGCACAGCGTGCTGTCACTGCCGGTGGGGGACAAGGTGATCCACTATCCCGGTGCCAGCGTGGGGGCGGTGGCCGTGATGCCGGCCGAGGTCAGCGTCGAGGAGGCGCTGAACCGGGCGATGCGAGCATGTATGCGGTCAAGCGCCAGCGCCGGGCCGCAGGGGAGGGCGGGAACCCGCCTCCTTCCAGTCAGGTGTCTGCCCCGCGATAGGAGCGGGGCGGGTTGAGAGGGCACAGGGTGGCGCGTCCACCCGGGTGCCAGTCTGTTTTCCCTTTTATCAGTTCGGAGCCCATACCATGGTTCATCTTCTTGTCCGCCGTGTGCGCGCCCTGGCCGGGCGGGCGGCCACCCTGGTGGCCGGACTCTGCGAGTTTCAGCAGCGCATCTGGGTGGTCAGCATCGTCAAGGAGTCCTACACAGATACCTTCGTGGTCAACGAAGGGGGCTTCGAGGAGCCCTTGCAATGGATGCGTCGCAAGGGCTACAGCGCCGAGATGCTGGCCAGGGTGGAAGCCATGGCCCGATCCCAGGTGCTCCAGCTCGAGTGCGCCGGGCAGCATCACCGTCTGATGCGGGTGAAATAGGGGCGAAGCCGCCCCCGGATGGCCTGCGCGGCACCGCCGCCCGGGCATTGACCACATATCCTGCCGCCCTCTTCGTGTCAGACGTGGCAAATGGGTCGCCAGTTATGATTTTTACGTGGTTCTCTCCGGTTTCAGACCGCCGGAGTAGACGCAAATAGCGGAGTTGTAGCTGTTGAAGGTGACCGCGTAGTTGAAATCGCAGAAATAGGCCGGGTGCTTGGTGGCGACAATGTCCCCCGCCTTGCATTTGTCCTGCATCCCCTCCACCAGGGTGTCGTTGTTTGACCCGAGACAGGCCTTGCCGGTGGTCTTGTCACCGCCGCAGGCCATCAGAAGGGCGCAGACCGAGAGACTCATCAACCATCTTAAATGCGAAAGGGGACTCCCTCCGACGTAGGTGGGAGGGGAATTTCGCCGGGGCGTCAGCCCCGCTGGTTTTGAATGTATTGCTTGATCACCTCCAACGGTGCTCCGCCGCAAGAGCCCGCAAAGTAAGAGCGTGACC
>NZ_JALIHH010000176.1:0-355 GCF_022869435.1 Aeromonas sp. LsrichE-8G | reverse complement strand
GCACACTGACCGAATGAAGCGTGATGCAGATCCCCCAGTATCGGCTTTCGATACTTGGTAATAAACACCAAATGTACGTGCAAAACGTAGGCCGCATGGCGTGATTTATTAATTTTAGTGAATTGCATTCTGTCACTCAATCGGGCTTAATAGATATGGCGATAATGCTACACACTGAGCGCTAAATGCAAATTCTGAAAGCCTACAAGTTCCGACTCGAACCGACAGCCCAACAAGCGCAACGCCTGCGCCAGTTGGGCGGTTGTGCTCGTTATGTCTGGAATCACGGGCTGGCAGAAACCAAACGCATTCTGGATGCTGGCGAAAAACTGCCTTCTGCCTTTGAGCTGAACAG
>NZ_JALIHH010000175.1:0-641 GCF_022869435.1 Aeromonas sp. LsrichE-8G | reverse complement strand
CCCTCCGACGTAGGTGGGAGGGGAATTTCGCCGGGGCGTCAGCCCCGCTGGTTTTGAATGTATTGCTTGATCACCTCTAACGGCGCACCGCCGCAAGAGCCCACAAAGTAAGAGCGTGACCAGAGTACGGGTTTGCTGTAAGCACCCCTCAAGTCCAGAAATTCATTACTCAGTCGCCTTGATGTGACCGCCTTTAACGAGTTCACCAGCACCGATAGCTGCACTGTTGGGCCGTACTCTATCAGCATGTGAACATGATCAGCCTCTCCGTCACACTCTTTCAGTTCCGCACCAAAATCTCTGCAAACCTATGCCGCACACTGACCGAATGAAGCGTGATGCAGTTCCCCCAATATCGGCTTTCGATACTTGGTGATAAACACCAAATGTACGTGCAAAGCGTAGGCCGCATGGCGTGATTTATTAATTTTAGTGAATTGCATTCTGTCACTCAATCGGGCTTAATAGATATGGTAATAATGCTGCACACTGAGTGATAAATGCAAATTCTGAAAGCCTACAAGTTCCGACTCGAACCGACCGCCCAACAAGCGCAACGCCTGCGCCAGTTGGGCGGTTGTGCTCGTTATGTCTGGAATCACGGGCTGGCAGAGACAAAGCGCATTCTGGATGCTGGCGAA
>NZ_JALIHH010000174.1:0-843 GCF_022869435.1 Aeromonas sp. LsrichE-8G | reverse complement strand
CGGGACACGCCGTTTTAGCCTGTGGAGGCGCGGTGCAATCAGGCCGCCCGATGAAGCAGGAACCCGGTACTGCGCGAGCAGCTATCACCCAGTAATGGGAATCCCCCTCCTGTGACGCGAAGCGCTAAGGTGGGGGAGGATGTCAAGCTGGCGTCATGCATGATCAGCCGAAAGAGGAGTGGCAGATCAGGTAGGTTGCCATGGTGGTGATCAGAGAGTGCAGGGAGCAGGATCTGGCGGCTTGCTCAGCCTTTACGCCGAGCTCAGACCACGGGATCCCGTGATGCCGCTTTCCATGGCGAGGGAGACGCTCGCGAGCCTGCTGGCCAGGCCCGAGGTGCGGATCATCGTGGCGAAGGTGGGCGGTGAGCTCGCCGCCACCTGCCAGCTCGGTGTGATCCCGACCCTGAGCAACGGCGGCAGGCCCTTTGGCATCATAGAGCACGTGGTAACGGCCTCTGCGTTCCGACGCCAGGGGCTGAGCCAGAAGGTGCTTGAACAGGCGCTCTCCCTGGCCTGGGGGCTGGATGGCTACAAGGTGATGCTGCTCTCGGGGGAAGGGCGCGATGAAGCCCATCGCCTCTATGAGAAGCTGGGCTTCAAGGCGGGCATCGAGAAGGGGTTTGTCATCAAGCAGGCAGAGGCCCAGGGCTGCACCTTGACGAGGTTCGGCCCCAAGGCTTAGCATCGGCGCTTTTGCCATCTTAAATGCGAAAGGGGACTCCCTCCGACGTAGGTGGGAGGGGAATTTCGCCGGGGCGTCAGCCCCGCTGGTTTTGAATGTATTGCTTGATCACCTCCAACGGTGCTCCGCCGCAAGAGCCCGCAAAGTAAGAGCGTGAC